>NZ_JBYSWU010000002.1:139518-263744 GCF_058781505.1 Paraburkholderia sp. FW306-2-2C-D06C
GGCGCCGGCGCGTCCACGCCGGCGGAGCAGGACACCTGCTCCATCGTCAAACGAACCGTCGCCCCGGGCTTGCTGATTTCGATGAACTCGATATCGACCGCTGCCAGCCACGACGTGATTTGCCGAAGCTCGTCGATATCCACTTCGATTTTTTGTGTCATGTTTCAGTGTCGGGAAGGACGAAACAGCGCAATGAGATTGCGCACCTTGACGAGATAGCTGTCCAGTTCTTCCAGTGCGTTGACGGCTTCCGTATACGTCGTCTGAACAAAGCGAATCTTCGTACCAATGCGCGCCTGCGCGAGCCGCCACAAATCCGCCTCGATCACGGTGCCGATCTTCGGATACCCGCCGGACGGCTGGGCATCCCGAAGCTGAATGATCGGCTGTCCGCTATGCGGCACCTGGATCACACCCGGCACGATCCCATGCGAGCGCTTTTCGATCGCATGCGTCGCGATCAATGTCGGACCGGCGAGGCGATATCCGTACCGATCGCTCTGCGGCGTCACTTTCCACCCATCGCGCCAGAACGCTTCCAGCGATTCCGGCTGGTAGCAGTCGTACTCCGCGGCGGGCAGCACGCGCACCACGGTTTCGCCTGCGTCGGCTCCGGGAAGGGATAACGGAGCCGGCAACGAGTACTCAGGCGGCACAGTGCCGAATCCCGCGGCATGCACCGGATCTTGCGGCGCGGCGCCGTTTGCGAACCCCACCGCCTTCACCACATCGCCCTTGTGCAACTGACGACCGTTATAGCCGCCGAACTGGCCGCGCAACTGCGTGCTACGCGAGCCGAGCACCACCGGTACGTCCACGCCGCCTGCAAGCGACAGGTAACAGCGCGTGCCGCTGGTCGGGACGCCAATCGTCAGCACGTCGCCCTGTTTCGCCTGCACGGTCCACCACGGCAGCACCGGCCGGTCGCCCAGCCGCACCGAGCAGTCGGCGCCGGTGATGGCGAACGCAAGGTCCTCGAGGAAGCGGATACGGAAGGGAAACATCGGAATTTCGATGCCGGCCGCGTCGTCCGGATTGCCGAGCAGCAGATTGCCGACCGCGAGCGCCAACCGGTCCATCGCGCCGGCCGTTCCGACGCCGTAGCGCAGATAGCCTTCACGCCCCTGGTCCTGCACCGTGGCGAGCGCGGAAGAAGACAGGATCTCGATCATGGAACAATCCTCTCGACGCGAAAACGGATCATGTCGCCGGGTGCGAGCGTGGCCGGGTTGTCACGTGCCGGGTCGAAGAACGACATCGACGTATGACCGATGGTGTTCCAGCCGCTCGGTCCCGCCGACGCCGAGACCCCGGTCTGCACCCCGCCGATCGACACCGCGCCGCCTGGCAGTCCCAGCACCGGCACCTTGCGCCGCGGCGTGGCGATGCGCGGATCCATGCCGCCCAGGTAGCAGTAACCCGGATGGCTGCCGAGCGCATAGACCGTGTAGAGCGGCGCGCAGTGCAATTTCACGACCTCATCGACAGACAACCCGGTGTGATTCACCACGTCCTGCAGATGCGGCCCGAACTCGCCGCCATATTCCACCGGCAATTCCACCACCTTCCCTTCGATCTGCAACTCGCTCGCCGCGGCCCACGCGTCGCGCAAAGCAGCGCCCAGCGAATCCGGATCCGCGGGCGGCGTGGAAAACGTCAGCATCAGATTGGTCACCCCCGGTACTGCCTCACGCACGCCCGGCCACGATTCGACCTCACGGGCGAGCGTCCAGATGCGGCGTTGCGCACGCAGATCGAGTGCGCCCGGTGCTTCGAACAACATGGCCGTCGTACCCAGCATGCTGATGCAAAGCGGCTGCTCCGATTCATCCTGTTTCATTGCAAGGACGGTCCTCTGTGAATCCGGCCGTAGCCGTTCGACTGCGTCCGCGTGCGCGATCGACGCATGCTCAACGGTCAGCGTCATGTCTGTTTCCTCTTTGCGAGCCAACGCTCCAGATGATGAATATCGACCCCGCCCTCACCGAATCCTTCGTCCTCGAGCATGGCCCGATGCAATGGCACGTTGGTGCGAATGCCTTCGATGCGCATCTCCGAGAGTGCAAGGCGCATGCGCGCCAGCGCCTCCTCACGGGTTGCGCCGTGTGTGATCACCTTGGCGATCAGCGAGTCGTAATACGGCGGCACGACAGCGCCGCCGCTCATATGCGAGTCCACCCGTACGCCGTTGCCGCCCGGCAGTTCCCAAACGGAAACCTTCCCCGGACACGGGACGAAGGTGAACGGGTCCTCCGCGTTGATCCGGCACTCCAGAGAATGGCCAAGCGTGCGAATGTCCGACTGACGAAGGGTCAACGCGTGTCCCTGGGCGATCCGGATCTGTTCCCGCACGATGTCGATGCCCGACGTCATCTCCGTCACGGGATGCTCGACCTGCAACCGCGTGTTCATTTCGATGAAATAGAACTGGCCGTTCTCGAACAGGAATTCGAAGGTGCCCGCGCCGCGGTAATTCGTCTGCCGGCAGGCCTCGACACAGCGCTCGCCCACTTGCCGGATCAGCTCCGGGTCGATGCCGGGTGCGGGCGCCTCTTCCAGTACCTTCTGATGACGCCGTTGCAGCGAACAGTCGCGCGAACCGAGCCACAGGGCATTGCCGTGCGTATCGCACAAGACCTGAATTTCGACGTGACGCGGATGCTCGAGAAACTTCTCGACATAGAGCTCCGGCTTGCCGAAGGCGCGGCGTGCTTCCTCCCGCGTCACCGACACCGCCTCGAGCAACTGCTCGGGGCCCGGCACGACTCGCATGCCCCGCCCGCCGCCGCCGCCCGCCGCTTTGACGATGACCGGATAGCCGATGTCCTGCGCGACCCGCAGGATCTCCGTGGGATCGTCCGGCAGACCGCCATCCGGGCCCGGCACGCATGGCACGCCGGCCGCGCGCATCGCCCGTTTGGCGGCGACCTTGTCGCCCATGGTCCGGATAGAGTCGGGTTCGGGGCCGATGAAGGCCATGCCCGCTGCCTCGACCTGCGCGGCAAAATCGGCGTTTTCCGAAAGAAAGCCGTAACCGGGATGAATCGCCTGCGCGCCGCTCACGTGCGCCGCGAACAGGATCGCGGCCCGGTTCAGATAACTCTGCCCAGGTGCAGCAGGACCGATGCACAGCGCTTCGTCGGCGAGCCGCACATACCGTGCATCGGCGTCGGCCTCGGAATGGACGGCAACGGTTTTAAGACCCAGTTCACGGCAGGCGCGCTGGATTCGAAGCGCGATCTCGCCGCGGTTGGCAATCAGTACCTTGTTGAACATGGTCGATCAGCCGATCCGAAACAGCGGCTGCCCGGATTCCACTTCGCTGCCCGGAGCCACCAGAATCTCCAGAACGGCGCCGCTGAATTCGGACTCGATCGCATTGAACATCTTCATTGCCTCAATCGTGCAGAGCACCTGCCCTTCTTCGATCGCGTCACCGGGATTCACGAATGGCGCCTCGCCGGGCGCCGGCGTCAGATGAACGACGCCGAACATGGGCGCACGAACGAGTTGCGGCTCATTTGCGGTTGCAAGGGGTGCCGGGGTTGCAGGGATTGCGGGGGCTGCGCGGGTTACGTCGGCTGATTGCGCCGGCTCGGCGAGCGGCGCTTGAGCCCCTTGAGCCCCTTGAACGTCCGAGGCGCACGCCGTGGCTGCACGTTCGTCGCCCGCTGGCGCATCAGCCCGCTTGCCGCGCCGTTTCGCCTTCACGAGCTTGACCCGTTCGTCGCCCTCGATGACCTCGAGCTTGGCTAGCGGAGATTCCGCTAACAGGTCGATAAGCGCCTTAATCTTCTGGAGATCCATCTTTGAGTCCGTGGCCGGTTGGACGCGCGCCGGTCGACTGGCGTGCGCGAAGCACCGCTGGGGCTGTACGGCAACCAGATTCGCTCTCCAGTTGTCTCGCCCGCGTGACGGCTAGCCTCGTCGCTCCGGCTCACTGCGAACCGGGCGATCGACGATGGACTCAATGTATCCGGCGCATAAAAATTGCGCCAAGACGGTTTGGCTTTGTAGCGATAAGGTGCGCTTATGTATCGGCGCCGGGCTCCGAACGCACGTCGAGCGCGAGGTCGCCGGCCAGTTCCAGCAGGATGTCCTTGACGGCCGCGGCGGGCTCGGAAAGCGGCAGGTGATCGGACAGACAGACCGATAGCGGAATCTTGATGACGGGCGAAACGATGCGGCAGCAGACAATGTCGCCCGCCGCGGCGACCACGCGAGCGGTGGAATCCGGCAGGATGGTCGCGCCGATCCCCGCGCTCACCGCCGCCGACAACGTCGACGCGGATTCGATTTCGGCCACGACCTTGGGGATCATCTGGACGCGCGCGAATCCCTCGTCGACGTACTTGCGCAGATAGTTGTACGGACGCGGCAGCAGCAAAGGCACGTCACGCAGCTCCGACACGCCGATCTGCTCCTGCGTGATTCCCATGCTGCGCGGGGCGACAAGGAACAGTTCCTCGTTCATCAGAAGCTGGAACGACAGACCATGCACGGGCTTATCGCCATACAGCACCGCCATGTCCATCCGCCCGTTCATGATCAGCTCGCTAAGCGTCGTGCCGAAATTCTCGTTGATGTAGAGAAGGATGTCCGGATGCCGGGCGCGAACAGTGCGCAACAGCGGCAACGACAGCGCCGACGCTCCGGTGCCGGGCGCCAATCCCACCGAAACCTGGCCTGACAGCGTCTGGCCGGCACTCTTGACGTCGGCCTGAGCCTGTTCATACTGGCGCAGGATCAGCTGGGCGTGGCGATACAGCGTCGCGCCCGCCTCGGTGGCCGTCACGCCCCGCTTGGTACGCACCAGCAGCTGTTGCTGGAACTCGTCTTCGAGCGTGATCAACTGCTGGCTCAGCGCCGGCTGGGCGATATGAAGCACTTCGGCGGCCTGCGTCAGGCTGCCGATATCGACGATCTTCACGAAGTACTTCAAACGCCGCAGGTTCACGGTAGTCGCGTCTCAACATTAAGGGATGGCAACAATGATAGGGCAAGCGCCGCCCGGCGCACAGTGCTTAAAAAACCTTCCTCTGACTGTGGCAACGCGAAACAGCAGTGTGCCAGCGTATCCCCGCATGGACCTCGATCGGCAAAGGCCGGACGGACGCGCACGCGTACCATTGCGTCATAAGTGGATGTTATTGCACCAGCGGAAAGTCATCTTGGCTTGAACTTTTTCGCGCGCTTAATGTAAAGGCTCGTCAAATGCCGTTGAGGAGTCAAGTGTGAGTGCATCGCGAATTGCCGCCCGCGTCCAGCGAATCAAACCTTCGCCGAGTAGTGCTGCGGCCGACCGGGCCGCGGAACTGCGGCGGCAGGGAAAAACCATCGTCAACCTCGTGGTCGGCGAACCCGATTTCGATACGCCGGAGCATATCCGTCGCGCCGCCTTCGACGCCATGGAGCGTGGAGAAACGCGCTACACGCAAACAGCCGGCACGCCGGCACTGCGCGCCGCCATCGCGCAGAAGCTCGCGCGGGAAAACGGACTCTCATACGATCCCAAACACATCATCGTCACGTGCGGCGCCAAACACGCGATCTTTAACGCGCTTGCCGTCACCGTGGAAGCCGGCGACGAAGTCCTGATTCCCGCCCCTTACTGGGTGTCCTACCCGGACATGGCGCTCGCCTGCGATGGGGAGCCGGTCGTCGTGCCCTGCACCGAGGAAGACAGCTTCAAGCTCACACCCGCCAGCCTCGAAGCGGCGATCACGCCACGCACGCGCTGGCTCATCATCAATTCGCCGACCAACCCCACGGGCGCAACTTATAGCACCGGCGAACTGCGCGCATTGGCGGATGTGCTGTTGCGTCACCCGCACGTGCTGGTGATGATGGACGACATTTACGAGCATATCCGCTTCGACGGCGAAGCGCCGCAACACCTGCTTTCGATCGAACCCCAACTCAGCTCACGCACACTGGTCGTCAACGGCGTTTCCAAGACCTACGCGATGACCGGATGGCGTATCGGCTACGCCGCTGGCCCCGCCGACCTGATCGCGGCCATGGACACGCTTCAGTCCCAATCCACCAGCAACGCCAGCTCGATCAGCCAGGCCGCGGCGCTCGCGGCGCTGAACGGCGACCAGACATTCGTACAGCAATCGGTGCGGACCTACAAAGCGCGCCGTGACCACGCGCTCGAAGCCCTCAACGCGATTCCCGGTATCAGTTGCAAAACACCGGGCGGCGCCTTCTATCTGTATGTCAATTGCGGCGGCATGATCGGCCGCACCACGCCGCAAGGCAAGCGCCTCGAGGGCGACGCGGATGTCGTTCTGTATCTGCTCGAGCACGCCGGCGTCGCATTGGTTGCCGGATCGGCCTATGGCGTTTCACCTTTCTTCCGGATGTCGATCGCCACGAGCATCGAGATCATCGATGAGGGCTGCAGGAAGATTGCAGCCGCGGTAGCCGCACTGAAATGAGAGTATGGCGACGACGTGAATACGTAGCGTCGTCGCTTTGTAAAAAGACATGCCGCGCCGAGAGGACGCGGCAGTCGGTTTGGAGTTTTCCACTTTTCGTCAATCTGCAAGGGGATCTATTCGTGAAAAAGCATACTTTAGCTATACTAACTGGTCTTGGACTGGCAATCTCCGGGGTCGCACACGCGCAGTCGAGCGTCACCCTATACGGCATCATCGACGAAGCGGTGCGCTACGACACCCACCAGAACAAGTCCGGCGGGAAGCTTTTCACGATGGGTAGCGGCGGCGAGATCCAGGGCAGCCGCTGGGGTTTGCAGGGAACCGAGGATCTCGGCGGCGGGCTGGCCGCGATTTTCCAACTCGAAGGCGGCTTTACACCGAATACCGGTGTGACACAGCAGTCCACGCCGTCCGGTGCCGCCCGCCTGTTCGGCCGCACCGCGATGGTCGGTCTCAGCAGCCCTTACGGCACGGTGACGATGGGGCGTCAATACACGCTGGTGCATGAAATGGGATGGACGCACGACATCTTTGCGTTCGCCAATTACACCGGCACAATCGGCTTTCAGGGCGCCGGATTGACCGGCGGCGGCCGTCTGGACAATTCCGTGCGATACACCTCGCCGACGCTCGCCGGCTTCACCCTCAAGGGTGCCTATACGTTTGGCCAGACAGCGGGCAACATTCACCAGAACTCCTCACCGGCCGTCAGCCTTTCCTATGACCACGGCCCGTTGAGCGTCGGCGCGGCCTACCAGGTCGTGAACGACATTGGCGGCCTGACGCCTGCGACCAGCACCTATGGCAGTACCTACTTCGGCGTGACGATCCCGGACAGCTCGCAAAAAATCTTCACCGCGGGCGCAACCTATAAATTCGGCGCGGCGAAGGTGTTCGGCTCGTATATCTACAGCCACGTCTATCCGGCCGATTATCGCAACGACTCCTTCTCCACCGCGGTCCAGTACTACATCACGCCGGCACTCGTGCTCGATCTGCCGTTCTACATCGACTTCGTCCATCACGCGGGCCGGAGCGGCACACGCATCACCGGCGGCCCGACGCTCGACTACTTTTTGAGCAAGCGCACCGATGTCTATGTCGGCGTGGACTACAACCACCTCACCGGCGCGTGGACGACTCTCGCCGCCGCCTCCGGTTCGAACCAGCCGTTTTTTGGCTACAACTCGCTGTTCGAGGCAGCGATCGGTCTGCGTCACAAGTTCTAACGTCTAAGGCATCCAACGACTGTTCGGCGTTTCCCGATGCCGAACAGTCCCCGCCGAAAGCCGCATCACATCGGAGCGCAATCTCGCTCCGATCGCCAATACCAAGTCTCAGGTTCAGAAGGCAGACCTCGATCCGCCAATACCGCCCATCCATCCCAGGAGGAACACTCATGAGAATCGGCATCCCTGCCGAAAGCCGCGCCGGCGAGACGCGTGTCGCCGGCACGCCGGAAACAGTCAAAAAACTCACCGCGCAGGGGCATACCGTTCTAGTGCAAAGCACGGCAGGCGAGCGTGCCCATTTCCCCGATACCGCCTACACACAGGCCGGCGCAACGTTGGTCGAATCAGCCGAAGCATTCGCCGCCGATCTCGTACTCAAAGTACAGACACCGACAGAAATCGAACTCCAGAAAATGAAGCGTGGCGCGATTCTCGTCGGCATGCTTAACCCGTTCGACGTGGATCAGGTCGCCCGAATTCGCGCCGCAGGCGTACCCGCGTTCGCACTCGAATCGATTCCGCGTACGACTCGCGCGCAAAGCATGGATGTGCTGTCGTCACAAGCCAATATCGCCGGCTACAAGGCCGTGCTGCTGGCGGCGAGTTTGTACCAACGGTTCCTGCCCATGCTGATGACCGCTGCGGGCACCGTCAAAGCGGCACGGGTACTCGTCCTCGGCGCAGGCGTCGCAGGCTTGCAGGCGATTGCCACGGCAAAGCGACTGGGCGCGGTGATCGAAGCGTCGGACGTGCGCCCCGCCGTCAAGGAGCAAATCGAATCCCTGGGCGCAAAGTTTCTCGACGTCCCGTGCGAAACCGACGAAGAGCGCGAAGCCGCCCAGGGTGCAGGCGGCTACGCGCGCCCGATGCCGGCCTCGTGGATCGCACGCCAGGGCGTTCTGGTTCATGAACGGGCCCGACAAGCGGATATCGTCATTACGACCGCGCTGATCCCGGGACGCACAGCCCCCACGTTGCTCGACGAAGAGACGGTACGTGAGATGAAACCGGGCTCGGTGATCATCGATCTGGCCGCAGGCAGAGGTGCAAGCGTGGGCGACAGGCGCGGCGGCAATTGCCCGCTGACCGAAGCGGATGCCGTGGTGCTGCGCCACGGTGTGCATATCGCCGGCTATACCAATCTGCCGGCCATGGTCGCAACAGATGCATCTTCGCTCTACGCGCGCAACGTGTTCGATTTTCTGAAACTGATCGTCGATACAGACGGCAATCTGAAGATCGATACCAGCGACGACATCGTTGCGGCCACCTTGCTGGGTCACGACGCCTCGATGCTGAAAACCGCGTAAGGAGACCGCCATGGAACTCATCACTCATACCACCACCAATCTCATCACTTTTGTTCTGGCGATCTATGTCGGTTACCACGTTGTCTGGAACGTGACCCCTGCCCTGCATACGCCTCTGATGGCCGTCACCAACGCGATATCCGCGATTGTCATAGTCGGCGCCATGCTGGCGGCAGGACTGACCGTGGGTGGTACCGGCAAAGCGTTCGGCGCATTCGCCGTGGCGCTCGCGGCAGTCAATGTATTCGGCGGCTTCCTCGTGACGCGTCGCATGCTTGAAATGTTCAGGAAAAAAGACACTAAAAAACCGGTCGCAAACGAAGCCAACGGAGCCTCGCGATGAGCATGAATGTCGTCACTTTGTTGTACCTTGTCGCCTCCGTATGCTTCATTCAGGCGCTCAAAGGGCTGTCGAATCCGAAAAGCGCCAGGCTGGGCAATGCCTTCGGCATGGTCGGCATGGCGCTCGCCATTCTGACGACCCTCGCGTTGATCGCGAAACAGGCATCCTCACTCGGCTCGGACCTGATGCTCGGGCTGGCGGTCCTGGTCGTCGCGCTGATCGTCGGTGGCGCGATCGGCACTGTTGTTGCCGCGCGCGTCGAGATGACCAAAATGCCCGAGTTGATTGCAGCCATGCACTCGTTGATCGGGCTGGCCGCCGTTTGTATTGCCTATGCGGTAGTTTCCGAGCCAGCCGCTTTCGGACTGGCCGCAACCGGCGGCGAGCTGCCGTATGGCAATCGCGTCGAGTTGTTCATCGGCACCTTCATCGGCGCGATCACGTTCTCCGGGTCAGTGATCGCCTTCGGCAAACTGTCCGGCAAATACCGCTTCCGGCTGTTTCAGGGCGCACCGGTCGTGTATCCCGGGCAGCATGCACTCAATCTTGCACTAGCCATTGCGATGGTCGGCTTCGGGATTGCGTTCTTTCTGACCCAGTCATGGTTGCCCTTCATCGTCATGACCGCCATTGCGTTCGCGCTTGGCGTGCTGATCATCATTCCGATCGGCGGCGCCGACATGCCGGTCGTCGTCTCGATGCTCAACTCGTATTCGGGCTGGGCTGCCGCGGGCATCGGCTTCTCGCTGAACAACCCCATGCTGATCATCGCCGGATCGTTGGTCGGCTCGTCGGGTGCGATTCTTTCGTACATCATGTGCCGGGCGATGAACCGGTCGTTCTTTAGCGTGCTGCTCGGCGGCTTCGGCGCTGAAGCCGCGGCTGAGGGCGGCGCCAAACGGGAACAACGGCCGGTCAAATCAGGTTCCGCCGACGATGCAGCGTTCCTGCTAGGCAATGCGGAATCAGTCGTGATCGTTCCCGGCTACGGATTGGCGGTCGCGCGAGCACAGCATGCGCTGAAGGAGTTGACCGATAAGCTCACCGGCAAGGGCATCGAGGTCCGTTACGCGATCCATCCGGTGGCCGGCCGGATGCCGGGTCATATGAACGTGCTGCTCGCCGAAGCGGAAGTGCCGTACGACCAGGTATTCGAAATGGAAGACATCAACGCGGAGTTCGGCCAGACCGACGTTGTGCTCGTGCTCGGCGCCAACGACGTGGTCAATCCCGCCGCAAAAACAGACCCGGCGTCGCCGATCGCCGGCATGCCGATTCTGGAGGCCTACAAGGCACGCACCGTGATCGTCAACAAACGGTCGATGGCGTCCGGATATGCCGGTCTCGACAATGATCTGTTCTATATGGACAAAACAATGATGGTGTTCTCGGACGCCAAGAAGGTCATCGAGAACATGACCAAGGCGCTCGAGTGAGCAACCATAAGCGGCGACTATCGGCCCAGACAACTTCGGTCTTTGTCGACCAGGGCTTTAAACGCTACCGTATAGTGTGCTGATCCCGTATTCACCGTTATAGGCACTTACCATGCATGCACTTGTCATTCACGCACCACTCGATCTGCGCATCGAGGACGTTCCCACGCCTGAACCGGAAGCGAACCAGTTGCTCGTACGGGTTCGGGCCGGCGGTATCTGCGGCTCCGATCTTCACTACTTCAATCATGGCGGTTTCGGCACGGTTCGCATCAAGGAACCCATGGTGCTCGGCCATGAAGTATCCGGCGCCGTCTCGCGTGTGGGGCCTGGCGTGACGGATATGCCGGCCGGCACCCGGATCTCCATCAGCCCGAGCCGGCCTTGTGGTCTGTGCCAATACTGTCAGCAAGGGCTGCAGAACCACTGTCTGGATATGCGCTACTACGGCAGCGCCATGCGCACGCCGCACGTGCAAGGCGCATTCCGGCAGGAGATCGTGATCGACCGTTCGCAGGCGCACGTCGTGGCGGACTCGTTGAGCGATGCGGAAGCCGCGATGGCCGAACCGCTCTCTGTCGCGCTTCACGCCGTTCGCCGCGCGGGTCCGTTGCTCGGTAAGCGTGTGCTCGTCACAGGGTGCGGACCGATCGGCGCGTTGATCGTGGCGGCTGCGCGCAGAGCCGGTGCGGCGATGATCGTAGCAACCGATGTGAATACGCTGCCGCTCGACAGCGCGAAAAAGGTCGGCGCCGACCTTGCGCTCAACATCGCGGAGACGCCGGACGCGCTCCAGCCGTTCGCCGCCGGCAAGGGCAGCTTCGATGTTCTGTTCGAGGCCAGCGGCAACGCGGCGGCATTGCGCGGTGCATTCGACGTGCTCAAACCACGCGGCGTGATCGTCCAGGTCGGCCTCGGCGGCGACATCGCCTTGCCGATCAACGTGATTGTCGCCAAGGAATTCGATCTGCGCGGGGCGTTCCGGTTTCACGAAGAGTTCGCTGTTGCCGTCGAACTGCTGAACAAGGGATTGATCGACGTGAAGCCTTTGATTTCAGGCATTTTCCCGTATCAGGATTCGGTCAAGGCGTTCCAGACAGCGGGCGACCGTTCAAAATCGATGAAGGTGCTGGTGAGCTTCGATTGATCGCGCACATAGGGCGACGATGACGCGGCAATCCGCGTTCGTCGCCGTGCGTCCACCCATGACGGCTCCCTTTCCGACGACACCGTTCACGAAAACTCCATGCCTCCGGTGCCCGAACTTCCCGCTTGCGAACGGCTCGATTATCTGTTCGAGAACAACGAGCGCTGGGCCATATAAAAAGCCGACGTCAATGCAGACGTCGGCTCTTGCCCTTCTCTCTACGCGTTGCTCAGTTGTTGCATCGCGCTTCGAGCGCATCGATAAACGCGCGGTTCCAGCGGCCCTCCTTCATCGCCCGCATGGTCTCTGCCTCCGCTTCCAGAACGGCTAGCGCTTTTTCAATGACATGCTCGGCATCGTCTTGCGGAATGGCCAGCAAGCCGTCCTGATCACCGACCACGATGTCCCCCGGATTGACCACCATGCCTCCGACCGACACCGACACATTGATTTCACCCGGACCGTCCTTATACGGCCCACGGTGCGTGACCCCGCGCGCGTATACTGGAAAATCCCGATCGCGAATTTCTGCGACGTCGCGGATTGCGCCATCTACCACCAAACCGACAACGCCGATGTGGGCTGCGTAGAAAGACAGAATCCCGCCGACCACAGCGTTGTTAAGATCGCCACCCGCGTCCACGACCAGTACGTCACCTGGACGGCAAAACTCCAGGGCGCGCAGGTAAGTCAGGTTATCCCCGCCTCGCGAGCGCACCGTGACCGCGGTGCCAGCCATCGTCTTCTTGCCGGGCCGTTGATAGGGGTGGAGTCCCACACTGCCGATGTTGCGATGCATGTTGTCGCTGAGAGCAGATACGGGAATATCACGCAATGCGGTAAGGATCTTGTCGGCAGCTTGAGGCGCCGAAGGGTTTTTCCTGATGGCTTTGTACATGGTCGATCTTCGCTTCCAAGTGTAAGGGGAGCGGCTCATGCAGGTCAGGAACGAGTAGGCACGACGCGCTCATCCGGGCACATCACATCAGTCCGAAGACGGGAGTCGATTTGCACCTGTCGACGCACAGATGCCTCACTGGCTACCCGCCGTCTGACAGTGATAGCCAGGCGCTCTCCATTGCCTTCCTTGCTGCCGCTGTAACACGGATATAACGGTATATCGCCCCCGCCAATCACGCCAAGACGGGTTCGTTCTTGCGCGATAGGAAACGCTTATGAAACGCAATTGTCGGAGGAAGCGGCGCTGGAACTCGCACATGGGGAGTTCGCGTTGTGGAAGACGTGAGCGCGAGACCTGTTCTCCGCACGGCAATAAGGCAGAGCCTCCCAGGACGCCGCGACCACCGCAGTCCCGCGAAAAGTCACCGCAAACTGCTGAATAGCTGAGCCACCAGATCGCGCAGCCAGCGATTTCCCGCTTCGTGGTGATAGCGGGCGTGCCAGTGCTGCCGCACCGCAAATCCCTCCACCGGTATCGGACACGGATGCACCGACAGGCCATTCACCTTCGCCAGCGTCTCGCCGATATGCCGCGGCAGCGTGGCAATCAGGTCGGTGCTCTTGATGATGGCCCCGAGCCCGAGAAAACCCGGCAGCTCGAGTACAACGTCCCGCTCAACGTGCTCGCGCACAAGAGCTTGCTCCAGCAGTTGCGCCCCGGTCCCTGCCGCGATGGCGACATGGCCTTCCGCGCGGTACTGCTTAAGCCCGAGCTTTCCGCGCACGCGCGGATGATGCTTATTCATCAGACACACCCAGTCCTGCGTGTACAACTGCTGCTGGTAAATGTTGCCGCCGAGCCAGGGCACGTGGCCGATCGCAAGGTCTGCCTCACCTGATTCCAGCGCGCGTTCGGTATTGCCGTCGATCCTGGCCGCTTCGAGGCGGATCCCCGGCGCCTGCGCGCGCACGTGCGCCAGCATTCGAGGAAGCAACGTGATGTGGCTCGCGTCGGTCATGCAGATGCGGAACCGCCGCTTTGCGGTGGTGGGATCGAATGCGATCTCCCACGCAGCGAAGCGCCGCAGTGATTCGAGAATCTCCCTGCACGGACCGATCAGCGCATCGGCTTGCGGCGTCGGTGCCATGCCGCCAGGCGTACGTATGAACAGCGGGTCTTGCAGATGCTCCCGCAAACGCCCGAGCCAGATGCTGATCGTCGGCTGACTCTGTCCGAGCTGCTCCGCGACGCGTGTGACGCTGCGGACATCGTAGAGAAGATCGAAAAGCTGCAGCAGCTTCAGATCGGGGAGTTCTGCCGGGTTCATAGCGATATTGTCTGATGCAATGACATCATTGTATCCATTGCATTGCGGACATGAGCACCGAATCGTATCTTGATCTCCGGATTAAGGAGACGACAGTGAAGATTGCGATTCTGGGTGCGGGTGCGCTGGGCTGCGCCATTGGCGCGGCGCTGACCGAAGGCGGCAACGAAGTCTGGCTGCTGAACCGCTCGGCGGCACACATAGAGGCCATGCGACGCGATGGTCTATGCGTAGACGATGCGAACGGCTCGCGTCGCGTGAAAGTCCGCGCGGCGACGCGGGCCGCGGAGGCCGGCGCCGTCGATCTGGTCGTCGTGCTGGTCAAGTCATTTCATACCGATGCGGCGATGCGCGGCGCCCTGGAGCTGATCGGACCCGACACGCTGGTCCTGTCGTTGCAGAACGGCCTTGGGCACGAAGATGGGCTCGCCGACATCGTGGGGCGCGAGCGCGTGCTGGCCGGCAAGACGTACGTGGGCGGCGTGATGCGCAATCCGGGGCACATCGAGTCCGGCGTCGCCGGCAAGGCGACTTACATCGGCGAACTCGATGGCCGGATCACCTCCCGCGTGACGGCGATCGCCGAAACCTTCAACGCCGCCGGGCTGGCCACCACGGTCAGCGACAACATCGTCGGCACGATGTGGGACAAGCTGCTGGTCAATGTCGCAACCGGCGCGCTGACCGGCACCACCGGCCTGACCTACGGTCAGCTTTACGACGAACCGCTTCTGAAGAATGCGGCGCTCGCAGCGGTCGCCGAAGCGATCGCGGTCGCCCAGGCCGCAGGCGTAACGCTCTCCACCACCGATCCCGAACGCCCGTGGACCCTCGCCGGCGAGGGACTATCCGCCACCTTCAAGACTTCGATGCTGCAAAGCCTCGAAAAAGGCTCCATCACCGAAATCGACTTTATCAACGGCGCGGTCGTGCGCTGGGGACAACGGCACGGCGTGCCGACGCCCGTCAACGCGACGCTGGTCGCGTGCATCAAGGGCATCGAGCGCGCCATGACCGACCGACAACACAGCAACATCTTGCATGGGACCGGAGTAACGCGCTGTGGGGCTGGAGTAAGCGCTAAAGCGCTAACTCCAGCCGACACGCCAACTCTGGTCGACCGCAATGAATTGCATGGGACCAGAGTAGGCGCTAAAGCGCCAACTCTGGTCGACAAGGGAGACAACCGCATGAACGGCAGCAAGGCTTATCTGGAGCATGTCGCCATCTGGGTGAAGGACATCCACTGGCACATCCGCTTTTTCGAAGACGTTCTCGGCATGACGATGCGCGAGGTCGACGGCACCGTCGAGGAACCCCGTCAGTACTGGACGCTCGGCGGTTTGCAATTCATCCATAACCCGCAGCATGACGCGCCTGAAGGCCGCCTCGGCCACCTGGGTGTCATGTGCGAAGACATGGAGGCCGCGCTGGCTGCCGCGCAAAAGTATGACGTCAGCGAAATGCCACAGGGGCGCAACTGGTTGCGCCTGCCGGACGGCCTCGCCGTCGAACTGATCCAGGCGAAGCCCGCGTCGTGCGTGGCGCGCGCACTGGACATCAATCCGCGTGCGGAGGTGCGAGATGACGATCGTCGATAAATATTGGGACGATGCCCGCGAGGGCGACGAGTGCGTGAGCCCGAACTACACGGTAACCAAGGAACGCATTCTGGCCTATGCCGACCTGACAGGCGATCACACACCGGTTCATGTGGACGAGGAATACGCGAACGCGAGCCACTTCGGTTCGATCGTCGCACACGGTCTATTTGGTTTGTCGATCGCCGATGGACTCAAGACCCAAAGCGACTACCGCTTCCTGCCTGGCATGTCGCTCGGGTGGACGTGGGACTTCAACCTGCCGATCAAGGTCAATGACGTGCTGCACGTGAAATTCCGTGTGGACACGATGCGCGCGAGCAAGAGCCGTCCCGACTGGGGGATCGTCGTACTGCCGTCCGAACTGATTAATCAGGACGGAAATGTCGTCCAGCATGGCGAGCATCGTCTGATGGTGCCGCGCCGCCCGGGAGCATTCTGATGCAAGCACGTCCTCTCGAAGGTATTCGCGTCGTCGATTACAGCCATTTTCTGGCCGGTCCGTATGTTGGGCGCTGTCTCGCGGCGCTCGGCGCCGAAGTCATCAAGGTCGAACGTCCCGGCAGCGGCGACGCCGGGCGTCAGCATGCCACGGTGCTCGATGACGAGCAGAGCGGCTATTTCCTGCAACTGAACATGGGCAAGCGCGGCGTCAGCGTCAACATGCGCGACCCGCGCGGCAAGGAATTTATGCAGCGGCTGTGCGACTCGGCAGACGTATTCGTCGAGAACTACCGGCCGGGTGCGCTCAACAAGCTCGGGCTCGGTTATGACGAACTGTCTGCGCGCAATCCGAAACTGGTCTACTGCTCGATATCAGCTTACGGCCATACCGGACCGGATGCGCATCGCGCCGGTTTCGGCCTGATTGCCGAAGCGCGGAGCGGGATCATGCAGATGATCGGCAATCCCGGCGAACCGCCGCCGCTGATGCGTATTTCGCTCGGCGACATGTACACCGGCATTCATGCAGTGGCCGCGATCAATGCCGCGCTGCTTGGTCGCGTGAAGAGCGGCCGCGGGCAACACGTCGACATGGCGCTGTACGACACACTGATGTCAATGCACGAATACGCGGTGCAGTGCTACACGATGCAAGGCATCGTGCCGGAGCAGACCGGTCACGACATGCCCACGTCAACGCTCTACGGCGTGTTCCGTGCCGCCGACGGCGACCTCGTGATCGCAGCGCAGGTGGACGACGCGTGGCAGCGCTTCGCCGCCGTGGTCGAGTCGCACGGCGGACCGGACGGTTTTGGCACCGACACACGCTTTCACACCCTCGCGGGACGCAATACGAACCGGTTGGAGATTCTGTCCGTCGTGAAGCCCTGGGTGGCAAGCCGACCGGTCGCGCAGGTGCTTGAGCTGTTGGATAGCATCGACGTGCCTTGCGCGAAGGTGCAGCGCATTGACGAAGTGCTTGCCGATCCGCAGATCGTCGCGCGCGGCATGGTGGTCGAGCAGGAGCACCCGCGCTACGGCAAGTTGCGTCTGCCGAACCTGCCGTTCCGTTTCTCCGACTGCGACACGACGATCCGCGAGGTCGCGCCCGATCTCGGTCAGCACAACGCGGAAGTGGCGCAATCGCTGGGCTTCGGCGCTGCCGAGATCGACGCAATGCAAACCGATGGTGTGTTGTATTCGAAAGTGAGGCCATGATGACTGACCAATACGCAGTGGTCGGCAATCCGATCGGCCATACGAAATCCCCGCTGATCCACGGTCTCTTCGCGCAGGAGACGCAGCAGGACATGTCCTATACGGCAATCGAAGGACCGTTGGAACCGCAGGACGCGTTCGCCGCGACCGTGCGCGCGTTCATCGCAGCGGGCGGCAAAGGCATGAACGTGACCGCGCCGTTCAAGCTGAAGGCGTTCGCGATGGCCGACGAACGCAGCGAACGGGCGGCACTGGCTGGCGCCGCTAACGCGCTGAGCTTCAAGGACGGCCGGATCATCGCCGAGAACTTCGATGGCGTCGGCCTGTTACGCGACATCGAAGTCAACCTGAACCTGCCGATGGCCGGCAAGCGCGTGCTAGTCCTCGGCGCGGGCGGCGCAGTGCGTGGCGCATTGCTGCCCTTCCTTGCCGCCCGTCCCGCGGAACTGGTCGTCGTCAACAGGGACATCGCGAAGGTTCGGGCGCTGATCGACCAGGTCGCCACGAGCGGGCCGCTTGCCGCCTGCGGCTACGGCAATCTTGAGGCGATAGGACAGTTCGACCTGGTGGTCAACGCGACGTCGGCCAGTCTCACCGGCGATCTGCCGCCGGTTCCACCGAGCGTTTTCAGCCCAACCGGCGCGGCCTATGAACTGGCCTACGGCAAGCGGCTGACGCCCTTCCTGAGACTCGCGCGCAATGCGGGTGTGCTGGGTGTCGCGGACGGTGTCGGCATGCTGGTGGAGCAAGCCGCAGAGGCGTTCGCGTGGTGGCGCGGCGTGCGGCCCCAGACCCGCGCCGTGATCGACCGGCTCACCGTGCCGCTCGATTGAGAATGCAACGGAGTGACGAATGAAAACGACCCTGATGCTTCACGGTATCAACCACAATATGTTTGGCAAGCGCGACCCGGCGCAGTACGGAACAATCCTGCACTGCCGTCCTGTTCACGCTGTCCGTTTCGCTGCATACAGGGTTTGCCCACGCTGACATCGAGACCGCCGAACACGTACATCATCATGGTGTCTAGATCTGCTTGCGCGCGCGTCACCCGCAGCGGCAAGTTTGCGCAGTTCGGCGGTTGCGTCCGCCGTACGGTTTTCGCTTAGCGTTCTTGGCATGCCTCACGACAGGGTCTCCCTCGCGATCCGGATGGCTTTATCGAAGCTGCTATCCGTGGCGACGTGCCGGTTGTCAACGCTCACGAGCCAACGGTCACTGCTACAGCACCAGCGAATCCTTCGCTCTTCAAGCAGCAATGCGAACCACCGCCAAATGGAGGCATCTTCGGCATTAGCGGCTAAGGCCGCCGCCGCTCTGACATGCCTCATATCATTCAAATTGCTCACGTGTCACCTCATCCGACCTGGACTTTCCCTCGACGTACGCTTAAGACAGCATGGCCTCGAACTCCGGCACGACCGAGAACAGATCGCCCACCAGACCATAATCGGCGACGCCGAAAATCGGCGCTTCCGGGTCCTTGTTGATTGCCACGATCACCTTCGAGTCTTTCATGCCGGCCAGATGCTGGATCGCCCCCGAGATGCCGACGGCCACGTACAGTTGCGGCGCGACGATCTTGCCGGTCTGGCCGACCTGATAGTCGTTCGGCACGAAGCCCGCGTCGACGGCTGCGCGCGAGGCGCCCAGTGCTGCGTTCAGCTTGTCCGCCAGCGGCTCCAGAACCTTGGTGTAGTTCTCGCCGTTGCCCAGACCGCGGCCACCCGAGACAATGATCTTCGCCGAGGTCAGTTCCGGACGGTCCAGCTTCGTCACTTCACGGCTCACGAACTGCGAAATGCCTGTGTCTGCCGCGGCTGCAATCTTCTCAACTGTTGCGCTGCCGCCAACGGCCGCGACCGCGTCGAAACCGGTCGTGCGCACCGTGATGACCTTGATCGGATCAGCCGATTGAACCGTTGCGATCGCGTTACCGGCGTAGATCGGGCGTTCGAACGTGTCGGCGGAAACCACTGCGGTGATGTCGCTGATCTGCGCGACGTCGAGCTTCGCGGCGATACGCGGCGCGATGTTCTTGCCGTAAGCAGTCGCCGGCGCGAGGATGTGCGAATAATCCTTCGCCGGGTCTTGCACAAGCGTCAGCACCGTCGCCTCGACGTTTTCTGCCAGGCCCGCTGCGAGTTGCGGCGCGTCGGCCAGCAACACCTTCGAAACGCCTGCGATCTTCGCTGCCGCATCCGCTGCGGCTTGTGCGTTGTGCCCTGCCACCAGCACGTGGATATCTCCACCAATCTTCTGCGCGGCTGCAATCGTGTTCAGCGTCGCGGCCTTGATCGACGCGTTGCCCCCCAAGGGGGCTTCCTCCCCACGGGGGCTTCCTTCGGTCGTCGGGGCGTCGTGTTCCGCTATTACCAGATTCGTCATTTGTTCCCTCTCCGCGTGTTACTTAAAGCACCTTGGCTTCGGTCTTCAGCTTCTCGACCAGCGTCTTCACATCCGGCACCATCACACCGGCGGAGCGCTTCGGCGGCTCGGCGACTTTCAGCGTCTTCAGGCGCGGCGCAACGTCAACGCCCAGGTCTTCCGGCCTGATCGTTTCCAGCGGCTTCTTCTTCGCCTTCATGATGTTCGGCAGCGTCACGTAGCGCGGCTCGTTCAAGCGCAGGTCGGTGGTGACCACGGCGGGGAGCGTCAGCGACAGCGTTTCGGCGCCGCCATCGACTTCACGCGACACGATCGCCTTGCCGTCGGCGACAACGACCTTCGAGGCGAACGTCGCCTGCGGCAGGTTCGCCAGCGCGGCGAGCATCTGGCCGGTCTGGTTCGAATCGTCGTCGATCGCCTGTTTGCCAAGAATGATCAATGAAGGCTCTTCCCTGTCGACCAGCGCTTTCAGCAGCTTGGCGACCGCCAGCGGCTGCAGTTCTTCGCCCGACTCGATCAGGATCGCGCGGTCCGCGCCGATCGCGAGCGCCGTGCGCAACGTTTCCTGCGCTTGCGTCACGCCCGCCGACACGGCGATCACTTCGGTCGCCACGCCCGCTTCCCGCAGACGAACGGCTTCTTCAACCGCGATTTCGTCGAACGGGTTCATCGACATCTTTACGTTCGCCAGGTCAACGCCACTGCCGTCCGACTTCACCCGGACCTTTACGTTGTAATCGACCACTCTCTTGACAGGCACAACAATCTTCATGGTTCCCTCTCTAATCGTTTGAACGCTAGTGTGCTTACTCAAACCAAGGGTTGGAATTCGGCATTCTGGAACGCTGCATTTCAGACGCTCGAATGCACACGCAAGCCAGAAGGGAAAGGATCCGCGCGTGAATCCGCACCGACAAATCCCGTTAGCCCCAGCCTAATCGCGTCTTCCGCAATCAGTAATTGAGCGACGACTTTTGCTGATGCAAGCTATCACTCACCAAAGCACGGTAATCGATCAGCCCTGCTTAGCGCGACGGCTATCCGTTTTCATCAACCTACCAAAACTCGTCATCATGTCAGTCAACTGGCCGGAAACAATCTTCGAGCACTTCAAAGCCGCTGACGTGCGGCAAGTGGCATACGTACCTGATGCGGGGCACAAACGTCTTATCGAACTCTGCGAAGCAGACGCTGAAATCCATGCGGTTTCGCTGACCACCGAAGAAGAAGGGGTGGCCATGATGGGCGGCGCATGGGTCGGTGGCCAGCGCGGCGTATTGCTGCTGCAATCGAGCGGCGTGGGCAATTGCATCAACATGCTTTCTCTGCAACACGAGTGCCGCATGCCCATCGTGATGCTGGTCACCATGCGCGGAGAGTGGGGAGAATTCAATCCCTGGCAAGTCGCCATGGGCAAATCCACCCAGGAAGCCCTCGAATCGGCGGGCGTCTACGTCTACCGCGCGGATGATCCCGCCGAAGTCCCTGAGACCGTACGCGCCGCGTTGAATTTCGGCTACAACACCTCCCGGATGGTCGCTGTCCTGATCGGACAGCGCGTTATCGGCACCAAGAACTTTAACAAGTGAGCACGAACATGACTCAGCAGACGACGCCCCTGAACCGTCGACTGACGGTGAAGCGGATTCTCCGCGATCGGCAGCAGGACGTTCTGGCAGTGACCAGCCTTGGCAATCCGACCTTCGATGTGGCCGCCGCCGGCGATACGCCACAGAACTTCTACCTGTGGGGTGCGATGGGAGGCGCCGTCAGCTTCGGTCTTGGCATTGCGCTTGCACGACCTGAGAAGCGCGTGATCGTGTTCGTTGGCGACGGTGAAATGATGATGGGCCTCGGGTCGCTCGCGACCGTAGGCGTCGATCGGCCGGCCAATCTCTCCATCGTCGTTATCGACAACGAACACTACGCGGAAACAGGCATGCAGTTGGCGCACGCAGGACGGGGTGTCGACATCACGGCAATCGCCAAGGCGGCTGGATTCGAGAAAGCGACAACTATTTACGCCGAGGGCGGGCTCGAGGAGTATGTCGACGTCATTCTGAAGGCATCGGGTCCCGTGCTCGCCACGGTGAAGGTCGGAACCGATCCCGAACCGACCGCCCTCCCCCCACGTGACGGTCCGTACCTGCGAAGCCGTTTCCGTGAAGCATTGCTTGGCGCCAAGGCGCACGCCAGCCAATAAGCACCAAGGTGCGGATCCCTGCAGGAAAGCGATGGAGCGGCTAGCTGCCGCCCCACCGCTTTCTTCGCTCCAGCCCCGGATTACACCCCCTGTACAATCGGGATCACTGTGACTTCACGCTGATCCCCTTATGCCCGCCAAGGCCTATTCCGATATGTTGGTGGAGGTCTTTCGACAGCTGGACCGGCAGCCCGAGATGCTCGAGCGCGTCTTCGATTGTTTTCCGGACGTGCTGTACTACATCAAGGACGCCCAGGCGCGCTATCTTTCCGTTAATCAAACGCTCATCAACCGAAGTGGGATGTCGCGCGACGATGTGATTGGCCAGACGGCCGACCAGCTATTTCCCGTGACCGGTGCAAGCACCAACGCGCAAGATCTGAACGTTATCGAAACCCAGTCTCCGATTGTCGATCGCCTGCGCCTCTACTCGTCAGGATCGGGGCATCGATACTGGTGCCTGAGCTCCAAGTTCCCGGTACTCAACGAGGACGGGCAAGCGATCGGACTGATCGGCATCTCGCGCGATCTGCCTCGCCCCGACGAACGGCATCACGGCTACCGCCGCTTACTGGAATATCTGGATTATCTGGAACAGAACCTCGGACAGAACATCCTGGTCACTGAGGCGGCGGAACGCGCCTCCATCTCTGTCGACACGTTGGAACGTCTGACCCGTGAAGTGTTTCATCTGACGCCCAAGCAACTGCTGATGAAATTGCGGATCGACCACGCGTGCAAGCTGCTCGAAACGACTGACAACAGCATTACGGATATCGCGACGGACTGCGGCTACGCGGACCACAGCGCTTTTGCGCGGCAATTCAAGTCCGCCACGCACCTCACGCCCCGACAGTATCGAAACGCGCGAGGGCGTGGCCTGCATCCACACTGATCAACCGCCTGCCGGGTGCTAGTAAACACCCTCCTCGATCACAAGTTGGCCCGACGTGAGCCGCGCCGGCGATAGCGGCGAGAGGTCCAAAGTTCTGAACTCGCCGAAGGCCAGCAGTTCAGCCATTGCACGACCGACACCGGGACTGTGCATCATGCCGTGGCCGCTGAAACCGGCCGCCACGAACGAGTTTTCCGGCCCCGACTGACCGACGATGCCGTTCTGGTCGAGGATGTTGTATTCGTAGTAGCCAGCCCATGCGTGTTCCACGCGTAGCGCCTCAAACGCGGGGATCCGCTCTGCCAGCGTCGGCCAGATGATCTCGTCAAATTCGGAAAACTGCACGTCGAGTGGCAGGTTATCCAGATCCATCTCCGCCGAGGGCGAGACGATGCACAGGAAATGGTTCTGTTCCCTACGCAGGTACACGCCAGACGTGTCGATCAGGATCGGCATATCCGGGATCGACGTCGGGCATGAAACGACGAACGCCGAACGCCGTCTTGGCCGAACCGGCAGATCGACACCGACGCTTTTGGCAAGAGGCGCGCACCATGCTCCGCTTGCATTCACGAACGTATCCCCGGAGATTTCCCGCCCATCAGTCAGTTCGACATGGGTAACCCGGTTTCCACGTGTACGGTAGCCCGCCGCTTCACCCGTGGCGAAATGAACGCCCGCCTCGCGCGCACGGTTTCTGAACCATTGCATAACGCTGTAGCCATCGAACCAGCCTTCGCCTGCAAGGCCTTCAACGGCATAAGTCAGATCGCCGACGTTCATCCACGGGTAGCGCTGCTGCAACGCTTCAGCGGAATGTTCCCGCAGCTCGACGCCTAACGATCTGGCGAGCGAGCTCCGCCGACGTAGCACGCTCTCTTGCTGCGCATTGCCCACGAACAGATAGCCGCAATCCACCAGATCGACACCGGCCCCGTACTGCGCCTTCTCCCGCTCGCACGAGGAGAAGAAGTCGTAGCCGAACTGCGATAGCTGAATGCAAATGGGCGTTGAAAACTGCTGGCGGATCGAACTGGCCGAGAGCGACGATGACGCGATCTGATAGGTCGGATCTTTTTCGATCACCCAGATCTCACGTCCGGGCGTCTTCTGGAGGCTCAGGAAATACGCGATTGAACAACCAATTGCACCACCACCCGTGATGACAATCCTTTCGCTCATTATTTACCTTCGAAGGCTCGTTGGGCTCCTGAGAGCCGAGCAGTGTGTGGATAACGGACTATGAGACCGCTACAGTTTCGAGGCTTTGACACGCGGCGCGAATCCGGCTCAGCGCTTCGTTCAGGTCGTCGAGTGATGCGGCATAAGAGAGTCTGAAGTACGGCGAGAGCAGAAAACCGGAACCTGAAACCACCGCCACGTTCGCCTCTTCCAACAGGTACATGACGAAGTCCTGGTCGTTTTCCAGAAGCCTGCCACTCGGCGTACGGCTTCCGATGACACCATGGCAGCCGACGAAAGCATAGAACGCGCCTTCGGGCTGGTTACTATGGAGTCCTGGTATGTCGCTCAGCGTTTTGACGACCAGTTTCCGGCGCTCGTCAAAAGCCGATCGCGATGTCTCCACGAATGACTGATCCCCCGTTAGCGCTTCGATCGCTGCGTATTGCGACACCGATGACGCACTGGTGACAATCTGGCCTTGCACGAGATTCATGGCGCGGATGAGCGCAGCCGGTCCGGCGGAATAGCCAATCCGCCAGCCAGTCATCGAGTACACCTTGGACACGCCGTTGATGATGAGCGTCCGCTCCTGCAACTCCGGTGCCACGTTCAGGATATTGACAAACGGGCTTCCGGTATAGATGAGCTTTTCGTAGATGTCGTCCGACAGCACCCAGACATGGGGATGTCGACGCAGTACTTCCGCGATGGTACGGAGTTCCTCAACCGAGTAAACCGCCCCGGTCGGATTCGATGGCGAATTCAGCATCAGCCACTTGATGCGCGGCGTGATCGACGCCTCCAGCTGCGCAGCCGTCAGTTTGAACCCTGCCGCTTCGTCGCACGCCACGACGATGGGCGTGCCGGTCGCCATTTTGACGATCTCCGGATAGGAGACCCAGCACGGCGCGGGCACGATCACTTCATCGCCCGGATTGAGGGTCGCGAAAAAGGCCGCGAAAATCGCCTGCTTCGCACCAACCGATACGCTGACGCTATCCACTGGGTAGTCGACACCGTTGTCGCGCTTCAGTTTCGCGACGATCGCCTCGCGCAACTCCCGAATACCCGCGGCCTCCGTGTAGCGCGTTTTACCTTCGCGCATCGCACGAATCGCCGCAGCCTGGATATTCTCAGGCGTGTGAAAGTCTGGTTCGCCTTGCGACAGGGAAATAACGTTCTTCCCGGCACGACGCAGTTCTGCCGCTTTTGCTGCCATTGCCATCGTCTGCGCAGGGGCGATCTGGCCAATGCGGTCTGCAATGAAGCCCATTGTGTTCATTCCGTTCGTTTTAAAAGCCTACCGTGTGAACCGGGGCTGCCTGTCGGTGGCGCCCCGGAACACGCACGCTTACAGACGTTCAGCCACTGCCTTCATTTGCAGGAACTGCAAAAGGTAGTCAGGACCGCCCGTCTTGGTATCGGTACCCGTCAGATTGAACCCGCCGAACGGCTGAACCCCGACCAGCGCGCCCGTACACTTGCGGTTGAAGTACAGATTGCCGACGTGGAAATCACGGCGTGCTCGTTCGATGCGGCTGCGGTCGTTCGAGAAGAGCGCGCCGGTCAGCCCGTAGACCGTGTCGTTAACCACGGCCAGACCTTCCTCGAAATCCTTGACGCGAATCGCGGCGACGAACGGTCCGAACACTTCCTCTTGTGCAATGCGCGCGCGAGGCGACACGTCGCCGAAGATCGTCGGCTCAATCAGATAGCCGGCTGCATTCTCCACGGCCTTGCCACCCGCCAGCAGCTTGCCCTCGGTGTGACCGATATCGATGTACGACAGCACCTTCTTGTACTGCAGTTCATTGCAAACCGGACCGAAACTCGGATTGTCCTTGGCTTCACTGACAATCAGTTCCTTCGTCTTCGCAACGACCTTCTCGAGCAATGCGTCGTAGACCGAATCCACCACGATCAGACGCGAGCAGGCCGAACACTTCTGGCCGGAATAGCCGAAGGCTGCCTGGATCACTGCAGCCGCTGCGTCATCGAGATTGGCCGTTTCATCGACCAGAATGGCGTCCTTGCCACCCAACTCGAGGAAAACCCGCTTGAACCATTTCTGGCCTTCGGCAAGCTTTGCAGCGGACTCGTTGATCTGGGCACCGGTTGCGAGCGAGCCCGTGAAGTTGATGAAGCGCGTCTTCGGATGGGCGACCAGATACGAACCGATTTCGCGTCCGGTACCCGGCAGATAATTCACCACGCCGGGCGGCAGACCTGCTTCGGCGAAGATGTCGAAGATCTTGGCCAATGACACCACCGTATCTTCCGCAGGCTTGCAAACAACCGTATTACCCACCACGATCGCGCCGACCGTCATGCCGGTCATCAACGCCATCGGGAAATTCCACGGCGAAATCGTCACACCCACGCCCAGCGGAATGTAGAAGCTCTCGTTCTCTTCACCCGGATAATCAATCAGCGAACCGAGGCCGCCGACGTGCTTGATCGCCTGACGTGCGTAGTACTCGGTGAAGTCGATCATTTCCGCGACTTCGGCGCTCGCTTCGACATAGTTCTTGCCGATTTCATAGACCAGCCACGCCTCGAGCTCGCGCTTGCGCTTGCGCTTGCGCATGATTGCCGCGGCCTTCAACATGACGCGCGATCGATCTTCCTGGCTCCAACGTTTCCACGATTCGAAGGCGGTCCAGGCTGCTTCCAGCGCGGCGTCAGCGTGCTGCGTCGTCGCCTTGGCGGTATAGCCGACGATCTCGTCCGGATTCGACGGATTCGTCGAGACGAGTGTCGCTTCGGTCTGCACGCGCTCGCCATTGATCACCAGCGGATAGGTCTGGCCAAACTCGGCACGCACTTTTTTCAGCGCCTGCTGCATGTCTGCCTTGGCACTTTCGGTGTCGAACAAATCGAACGGCTCGTTCTTGAACGGCGCAATCAACATCGCTTTCTCCAGATTGAATGGTTTGGGCTGCACTGCCGCCTTGTTGAGCGCGGCACGCTACCGTGAACCGATTGTCCGGCGCAAAAATGTTCCGGTCTTGATCTGGCTCCATCGATTCGTGCGGAATTTCGCATACTTATATAAACTGTACGGAAGTCGATATCCACTAACGAACCTTATTTATAAGGACATCTGTAAACTAATAAAAAAATATCGCAAATACAGATTTGCGGATTTCTGCTATTTGCTACACTTGATCTACGGGACATCTCTTCATTCGGAGCACGTATCATGGCCATGCATTTCGATCTGGTTGATCTTCGTCTCATCACATGTATTGCTGAGACGGATAGCTTGACGCGGGGTGCCGAGCGGTTTCATATGTCCGTACCCGCAGCGAGCACCCGGATCAAAAATCTGGAAGAAAGCATGGGAGCCAAACTGCTGTATCGGACCAGCCAGGGGGTTACCCTCACGCCGCCGGGCCAGGCGTTCCTACATCACGCACGGCTCGTCCTGTCGCAGCTCGAGCAGTTGCGCGGCGACATGCAGGAGTACGCGCGCGGCATCAAAGGTCATGTGCGGATCTTTGCGAACACTACCGCTACGACTGAATTCCTGCCTAACGACCTGCGTGACTTCCTCGCCGACCATCCCGACGTGAACGTCGAGCTTCGCGAACGGTTGAGCCATGACGTGGTGCGTGCGGTCAGTGAAGGCACTGCGGACGTCGGGATAGTCGCGGGCAATGTCAGGCCCGAATCTCTGCAAGTCCTGCCGTACCGGTCAGACCGGCTCATATTGGCGGTCTCGAATTCGCACCCCCTCGCCGGAAAGACGTCCATTCCATTTGAGGAGGCAACCGGATTTGACTTCGTCGGAATGCCCGAAGCTAGCGCGATTCACACATTTCTGAACCGCGTAGCAAACGACATGCACAAGAAACTTCAGGTGCGAATTGAAGTAGGTAACTTCGAAGCGCTGTGCCGAATGATCGAGGCTAACGTGGGGATCGGGGTGTTGCCTTGCTCGTCAGCGGTACGCTACGTCAAGACCATGAACATCCGGCTCGTTGAAATCGAAAACGACTGGGCAACGCGAAATCTGCTGATCTGCGTGCGCAACCTCGACCTGTTGCCGTCTTTCGCGCGGGAACTGGTCGACCTCCTCACGCAGAAGTGCAAAACCGATCATGAGCCCCAGCCGGCCTGAACGTCAGCAGTTAGTCTGCGTTTAAAGCCCTCTTCTCCACACACAAATTGTAGTCAGCAGACGGGTGCGTCAATCTAGCGCGAACGACGCTACCCGACGACCCGATGACTGCTGAACTCAACTACCTGCGCACCTGGATCGGCCGTACACAGGCCGAACGCGAATTCGTCTCGCCACGTCTCGCGCAACAACTCGCTGCTACGCTGGACTATGAGGACGCCCCGCGTGCCGGCTCTCCGTTGCCGCCACTGTGGCACTGGGCGCTTTTTCCCCACATTGTTTCGCAGTCACAGGTCGGCACGGACGGACATCCGACACGCGGTGGATTCCTGCCGCCGGTGCCACTGCCCAGACGTATGTGGGCCGGAAGCCGCGTCCGGTTCGAGCGTGCGCTCGTGGTCGGCAGCGAAGTCACCAGGACGTCGCAGATTCTTGATATAGCGGCCAAGGAAGGACGCACCGGAAAGCTCGTGTTTGTACGTCTGCGTCACGAACTGGAAGACCTCGAAGGTCCGCTGATTTCCGAAGAACAGGACGTTGTTTATCGCGAGTCCGCGACCACGGCGTACACCGCGGCAACCGGCCCGACCGCGCCGGCAGAGTTCACCTGGAAACGGGAGATCGTGCCCGACCCTGTGCTGCTCTTTCGCTACTCCGCAAATACATTCAACGGCCATCGCATTCACTATGACCGCCCCTACGCCCGTGAGCAGGAAGGCTATCCGGCGCTGGTCGTCCACGGGCCGCTGACTGCGACGTTGCTGATCGATCTCGTCCGGCGCAGCCTTCCCGGCAATTCGATCGCTTCTTTCTCATTCAAAGCGGTCAACCCACTGTTTGACCAGGCCCCGTTTCATCTCTACGCGGCCCGCGCCCCAGGATCGACCGAGGTAAAGCTCTGGGCAGCCAATTCCGATGGCGTGCTGTGCGTCGATGCCGAGGCGACGCTAACGGCACCCGCGTGTGTTTTTCAAAAATGAACTCTGAGGAGTAGAGACAAGTGCTGGCTAACGTTGACCCCTATCAGGACATTCGCGAAGCAGTTCGCGATTTGTGTTCCAACTTCCCCGCCGAGTATTTCCGCAAGATCGACGAGGAACGAGCCTACCCCGAGACCTTTGTGCAAGCCCTAACCGACGCCGGTTGGCTGGCAGCCCTTATTCCACAGGAATATGGCGGCTCGGGGCTCGGACTGACCGAAGCCTCAGTGATCATGGAAGAGATCAACCGCAGCGGTGGCAATTCTGGCGCGTGTCACGGGCAGATGTACAACATGGGGACACTGCTCAGGCACGGCTCGGCAGAGCAAAAGGCCAGGTACCTTCCGGAAATCGCCAGCGGAAAGTTGCGGCTTCAGTCGATGGGCGTGACCGAGCCGACGACCGGCAGCGACACCACCAAACTCAAGACGACTGCGGTTCGCAAGGGTGACCGTTATGTTGTCAATGGCCAGAAGGTCTGGATCTCGCGGGTTCAACACTCCGACCTGATGATTCTGCTGGCGCGAACCACACCGATCGATAAGGTCGCCAAGAAATCCGAGGGCATGTCGATCTTTCTGGTCGACTTACATCAGGCGATCCGCAAGGGTATGACGGTTCGCCCCATTCCGAACATGGTGAATCACGAGACCAACGAGCTATTTTTCGACAACCTCGAGATTCCCGCCGAAAACCTCATCGGCGAAGAAGGCAAAGGCTTCAAGTACATCCTTGATGGCCTGAACGCTGAGCGGACACTCATCGCCGCCGAATGTATCGGCGACGGGTACTGGTTCCTCGACAAGGTTTGTAAGTACGTCAAAGAACGCGTCGTCTTCGGCCGCCCGATCGGACAGAACCAGGGCGTGCAGTTTCCGATCGCCCGCGCGCACGTCAACGTCGAAGCGGCAAGCTTGATGCGCTACAAGGCCTGCGAGCTTTTCGACGCCAGGCAGCCCGCCGGCGCGCAAGCCAATATGGCCAAGCTGCTTGCGGCTGACGCCTCCTGGGAGGCGGCCAACGCGTGCCTGCAGTTCCACGGCGGCTTCGGTTTTGCGAACGAATACGACGTCGAACGCAAATTCCGCGAGACACGGCTCTATCAGGTCGCGCCGATCTCGACCAATCTCATTCTCTCGTACGTAGCCGAGCATCTGCTCGGGCTGCCGCGCTCTTTCTGAGGAGACGGACATGAAACCGCTGGACGGCGTGAAGGTCATCACCCTCGAACACGCGATTGCAGCACCCTTCTGTACCCGGCAGCTTGCGGATCTTGGCGCACGCGTGATCAAGATCGAGCGCCCTGGTGTCGGGGACTTCGCGCGTGCCTATGACGAGCGCGTGCACGGCATGGCCTCGCACTTTGTATGGTGCAATCGCTCGAAAGAGAGCCTCACGCTAGACGTCAAGGCCCCTCAGGCACAGGGGATTTTCGAGCGCCTGCTTGAGGACACCGACGTGCTGGTGCAAAACCTGGCACCCGGCGCCGCGGCGCGACTGGGGCTGTCGTATGAAGCGTTGCGTGACAAGTATCCCAGCCTGATTGTCTGCAACATCTCCGGTTACGGATCCGATGGCCCCTATCGGGACAAGAAAGCATACGACCTGCTGATCCAGAGTGAGTCCGGGTTCCTGTCGATTACCGGCGGTCCGGACTCACCAGCAAAAGCCGGCTGTTCCATTGCTGACATCGCTGCAGGGATGTACGCCTACACGAACATCCTCTCCGCGCTTCTGCAGCGATCGAAAACCGGGTTGGGGCGGGAAATCGACGTCTCGATGCTCGAGAGCATGGTGGAGTGGATGACGTATCCCCTTTACTACGCGTTCGACGGCGCATCTCCGCCACCTCGCGCCGGCGCTGCTCACGCGACCATCTACCCCTATGGCCCTTTCCCCGCCGGCGATGCAAAGACAGTCATGCTGGGATTGCAGAACGAGCGTGAATGGGGTGTCTTCTGTGCGCAAGTCCTTCTGGCACCTGAACTCGCCGTCGATCCTCATTTCAGTTCCAACTCGAAGCGGGTAGCAGCACGCGAGGAACTGCGCGAAATCATTGTCGCCGCATTCAGCAAACTGACTTCGGAAGAAGTCATCAGTCGGCTGGATACCGCGCAGATCGCCAACGCACGGATGAATGATATGCCCGACGTGTGGTCGCATCCTCAGCTTAAAGAACGCAATCGCTGGGTGAGCATCGACTCCCCTGCAGGCGCCATTCCCGCCTTGCTGCCGCCGGGCGTCAGTACAGCATCCGATGTTCGACTGGACGCCGTGCCCGCGTTAGGCCAACACACCGAAGCCCTTTTGAGTGAATTGGGGTTTTCGACCGATGCCATCCGCGAGCTTCGTGAAGCGGCCGTAATCTAACTCCCCAGTTAAGGTAAGCCTGTTATGAGCAATACCCAGATTCTTGCTTCGTTTGCGGCCAATCTCAAGTTTGAACAGATCCCTACAGACGTGGTAGCGCGCACGGAGGACCTTTTTCTTGACTGGTTCGGCTCAGCACTGGCCGGCCGGGGCGCGCGCCCGGTCGAGACGATCCAGAAGCACGCACTGGATTTCGGGCCACAGTCCGGTCCCTGCGAAGTACTGATCTCCCGCCGAACGACCAGTCCACCCTTCGCGGCAATGATCAACGCCGCCGCATCGCACTTCGCCGAACAGGACGACCTTCACAACAGTTCGGTCCTGCACCCGGCAACCGTCGTCTTCCCCGCAGCGTGGGCCGCCGCGCAAGCGCTTGGCAGAAGTGGCAAAGAGTTCGTCGCTGCATCTGTCGCAGGCTATGAAGTGGGCATCCGTGTCGGAGAATTCCTCGGCCGGTCGCACTACAAGATTTTTCATACCACCGGTACGGTCGGTACGGTCGCAGCCGCAGCGGCGGTCGGTAATCTCTTGCGATTGAGCGACGAGCAGATGGTGAATGCGTTTGGCTCCGCCGGCACCCAGGCAGCCGGGCTCTGGGAATTCTTGAAAGACGCCGCGGACTCCAAGCAACTGCATACGGCCAAGGCTGCGGCGAACGGTCTTCTCGCAGCCTACCTGGCGGCCGACGGTTTCACCGGTGCGAAGGACATCTTCGAGGGTGCGAAAGGCATGGGGGCCGGCATGTCCACGCAAACGCATCCGGACAAACTCGCCGAAGCGCTCGGCGAGCGGTGGGCGCTGATAGAGACGTCTTTCAAGTATCACGCTTCGTGCCGGCACACTCATCCGGCAGCCGATGCTCTGCTGCAGGTTATTCAGCGCGAGAAGCTCGTGCCGGATGACATCGAGACGGTGGTAACCCATGTTCACCAGGCTGCAATTGACGTCCTCGGCCCGGTAACCGACCCAAAGACTGTTCATCAGGCGAAGTTCTCCATGGGCACCGTCCTCGCTCTGGTCGCGGAATTTGGCCACGCGGGGGTACGTGAGTTCGACGGCCATTACAAGGAAAGCAGGATCGCGCACTTCTGCAAAAAGGTTTTGATGGTGCTCGACCCTGAAGTCGATACGGCCTATCCGTCACGTTGGATCGGGAAGGTCATCGTTCAGACGAAGGCCGGTCGCACCTTCGAGGGCCGCGTGGATGATCCCAAGGGCGATCCGGGCAACACGCTCACGCGCGCCGAACTCGAGCACAAAACGATCACGCTGGGTTTGTATGGCAATGCGGCCACTGAAGACGAACTCAAGCGCTCCATCGCGTCGGTATGGACGATTACCGGTGCAACCGTCGTACCCAAACTGCTCCCCGAATCGAAACTGGAGACCCAACATGGCTGACCTTGCACCCCGCTCCTATCTCTTCGTTCCCGGCAACCGGCCGGACAGGTTTGCCAAGGCGGCTGCGTCGGGCGTCGATGTGGTCGTTATCGATCTGGAGGATGCAGTGCCTCCCAGTGAGAAGAAGATCGCTCGGGCGGCCCTCGCCGAGTGGCTGTCGACAAACAGTACGCCAGTCGCCGTGCGGGTAAATGATGTGAACAGCGAATGGTTTCGCGACGACATCGCCGTATGCCGTGCGCCATCCGTCGCCGCCGTCATGCTGCCCAAGACGGAACGCATCGACGATATCTTCCTTTGCGAGTTCGCGGGCAAGCCGACCGACATCCTGCCGATGATCGAGACCGCCCAAGGTTTTCGGAATGTGGTCGCTATCGCCCAGCACCGGCTGACCACCCGACTCGTATTCGGCAATGTGGATTTCCAGCTCGACCTCGGCATTGACGGCGACGATGAGCAGCTTCTGTACTTCCGCTCACAGATCGTCTTCGCCTCTCGCATCGGCAATCTGCTGCCACCGGTGGACGGGGTCAGCACCACACTCGACGATCCCGAGCAGATCACGCGCGACACGATCCGTGCAAAGCGGCTCGGCTTCGGCGCCAAGCTTTGTATTCATCCGAGGCAGGTGGCCGCAGTCAATGCCGCGTTCATCCCCAGCGAGAAGGATGTCGAATGGGCGCACCGGGTTGTCGAAGGCGCAGCTGCATCCCACGGGGCGGCCGTTGCTGTGGACGGCCGCATGGTAGACAGGCCGGTCATTTTGAAGGCGCAGGAAATCCTGGCTGAGTCCCAGCGACGTCTGCCCCTTGGCGCCTGATTCAATATCAATTGGAGACGAGAGTCATGCAACGATTTGAGATGTACATCAATGGCGAATCTTGCCAGTCGACTTCGGGCGAATGGTTCGATACGGAAAATCCGTTCACGGGAGAAACCTGGGCGCAGATTGCAAAAGGCAACGGGACCGACGTCGATCGGGCTGTGCAAGCGGCGCATACCGCATTCAGTACAGGACCATGGTCACAGATGTCTCCGAGCCAGCGAGGCCTGCTGCTTCATCGGGTCGGCGACCTGATCGCGCGAGACGCAAAGCGGCTTGCCGAACTCGAAGTTCGGGACAACGGCAAGCTCATGGCGGAGATGCTCGGCCAGTGCCAGTATTTGCCCCAGTGGTATTACTATTTTGGCGGCCTGGCGGACAAGATTCAGGGCGCCGTCATTCCGCTCGACAAGAAGGGATACTTCAACTTCACGCGCAATGAACCGTTGGGCGTCGTCGCCGCGATCACGCCGTGGAATTCGCCCCTGCTACTGGCAACATGGAAGATTGCGCCCGCGTTGGCCGCAGGTTGCACGGTTGTGATCAAACCGTCCGAGTTCACTTCGGCGTCCACGATCGAGTTTGCGAAACTCTTCATCGAAGCCGGCTTTCCGCCGGGTGTAGTGAACGTCGTGACCGGATTCGGTGCGGACGTCGGCTCGCCTTTGGTGGAACACCCCCTGGTCAAGAAGATCACGTTCACCGGCGCAGATTCCACAGGCCGGGCGATCAACGAGGCGGCAGCACGTCAATTCAAACACGTTAGTCTCGAACTCGGCGGCAAGTCACCCAACATCGTGTTCGACGATGCCGATCTGGAAGACGCAGTGAATGGCGCGGTTTCCGGCATCTTCGCCGCGACCGGACAGACCTGTATTGCCGGTTCGCGGCTGTTGTTGCAAGAAAGCATCTACGACACGTTCGTCGACAAACTCCTGACGCTGGCACGTACCGCGAAGATGGGTGATCCGTCGAGTATGGATACACAGGTCGGGCCGGTAACGACGCGTCCTCAATACCAGAAAGTCCTGTCTTACATTGAAACCGCGAAGCAGGAAGGTGCGACGTTGCTGCTCGGTGGGAAGCCTGGCAGTGCACCGGAATGCGGTAATGGCTGGTTCGTCGAGCCAACCATTTTCGGTAACGTCAACAACAGGATGCGGATCGCACAGGAAGAAGTCTTTGGTCCTATCCTGTCTATCATCAAGTTCAAGGACGAAGACGAGGCGGTTGCACTGGCAAATGATGTGCGCTTCGGTCTGGGCTCAGGGGTCTGGACGAAAGATATCGGCCGGTCCATTCGTGTCGCCGAAAGGCTGCAGGCCGGCATGGTCTGGGTGAACAGCTATCGCGCGGTAAGCTACATGTCGCCGTTCGGCGGCTACAAGGATTCCGGGCTTGGCCGCGAGAACGGTATCGACGCGATCCGCGAGTATCTGCAAACGAAGAGCGTCTGGATCAATACGGGGGTCAAGACTGCAAACCCGTTCGTCATGAGATAAATGTGACGATGCCCCGCGGCGTACCGCGGGGCCGTTCTGAATTCGAACTCAGGGCGACTGGGATAACGAAAGGATCACGCGTTGCCTTGCACAACGCTCCGCGCTCACGGCCGCGGCATTGTCCCCGGCCGCCGACGTGCTTTCGGCGGATCACCTCGATGGTGAATCACAGGAATCGCTCGCCGGGCAATGACTGCCCGACGCTGTTAGAACTGTCTTGTCGGGTGCGAAGAAGAATTTAGGGAAGCGCTTTGCAAGCGTATCAGGTCTTGATGCCCTGAGCTCCCTTGGTGCTCGGCGCCCGGACCTCTAACGTGACCCCTGCCCCTTCGTTGACCGTCTTGAAGTACGTGAAGCCGCTTCGATCATCGAGACGCCCGCGTGCCAGAACATCCAGTCCGGCGTTCGCAGCCTGTTCCTCTGCTTTATCGCAGCTCTCCACAGAGAAGCCAAGATGAAAAACGCCTTCGCCGTGCGTTTCCAGAAAGCGTCGTTGCGGCGTGTCTCCGTCTCCTGGCTGGCAAAGCTGCAGCTGGGCGTTGTCGATGTTCGCGAACTTATAACGCATCTTCAGAAAGGCTGGACGATCGTAGCCGTCCAGTTCGTACGCATCCATCGGCGGAAAATCTGTCCACGGACCGACTCCGATCGACTCGTAATACTTCACGGCCTTCTCAATGTCACGAACCACGATGCAGACGTGGTGCAGCTTCTGAAACATGGGCAGCTTTTCCATCGTGTGTTTCACTCCTGGTCAGTTTCGATGCTGGGCCACAGAAGCTTTCGACAGCAGCTGCGGCCCGACGTCACGCCGGATCATCCCGCCTTCGCAATCTTCTTCGGCGTGTACGTTTCTGCCGCATCATCATGCGACTGGCCGACGGCCGGGTTCCATTGGAAGCCGGAACGGGCCACCACACCCGGCTTCAGACGTTGGTCAGGACCAAAGTCCGCAAAGGGATGGAAGAACAAGGGCGCCGTGCTCTCGAGCGTGCGCAACCGCGCTGCGTAGGAGTCGAGGTACGCTTGACGCCCCTCGGCGCTCACGCGGCCAGGCATCCACGACACATGCGGCGGCAGCACATCGAAGCCAAGGTAATTGAAGATCCCGTTGTGGATCGGCCATAGGATGTGATTGATATCACCGTCGACACCGTCCGGCTCGTAAAGGCTCGCGGCCGTTCCCGTCGTGGTCGAGACCATCGCCTTGCGGCCCCTGAACATACCGGTCTCGTATTTTCGCCCGGTCGCATAGGCGAATCCGCGGGTCATCACGCGATCCACCCAGCCCTTCAGAATCGCCGGCATCCCGAACCACCACATCGGATACTGGAAGATGATCAGATCGGACCAGAGCACCTTCTGCTGCTCGGCGTAAACATCCGGCGTCGGTTTCGTGGACGTCCCGAACATATGTTCCTGTTCCGCCGAGAGATCGAGGAAGTCAGGATTGAGACGCTCACCCACGAAGTCTTCGACGCCGAGTTCGGGCCGCCAATTCAGTTGATACAGGTCTGTTACCTGAACCTCGTGCCCCTGCGCTTTCAGAGTCGAGACAGCCGTATCTTTCAGCGCACCATTGAACGACCTGGGTTCGGGGTGAGCGAAAACGATGAGCACTTTCATGCGAAAAACTCCACAAAAAACCAGTTCATTGAGCGTGCGGGCCGGTGGCCTGCGCTTGAATTCGTTCCGTATATGCCGCCATCGTCCCGTGTAGTCCCAGTAGGCAGGCTCATGGATCAGCCCTCATTCTGGAACGCAATCCCGTGGCGGCGATCGATTCGATTTACAGCATTCTGGTTCTTTGCGAAATTCCGGTCTTGAGAGGGCTCGGCTAATTTTCGCGGAATTCCGCACATTTCTTGAGGATAAACGCCCCTACGTAGGCCGGAGAACCACTTTCCGCAATGGCGCTCAACTCACCTACAGGGCACCATCACTCTGCGGAGAATTGCCGCAACTCCCCTGCCTCGAACCTCGAAAAGTGGGGGCGAGCACCCCGCGCCCTCCAGATCACCGCTCAGGCCGCATCCAATTGAGCAGTGTCGCCCTCCAGATACGCCGCCCGCACAGCAGGGTTGGCCAGCAACTCAGCACCGCTCCCGTCAAGGGCGATCTGCCCGTGCTGGAGAACATACCCTCGATGCGCCACACGCAGCGCGTGATGAGCGTTCTGTTCGACAAGCAGAATCGTCATCCCGAGTTGCTCGTTCAACTCCTTGATGACCGAAAAAATCTTCTTGATGAAGATCGGCGCGAGACCGAGCGACGGCTCATCGAGCAGGAGCAATCTCGGCCGCGACATCAGTGCGCGTCCTATCGCGAGCATCTGCTGCTCCCCTCCCGACAGCGTGCCGGCACGCTGCGAGGCTCTGCTCCTCAGGATCGGGAACATCTCGTACATGCGCTCGAGATCATCCGCGGTCCGGCGATTGCCCGACGTATCGCCCATCAGGAGATTCTCGAGCACGGTCATCCGCTGAAAGATACGGCGCCCTTCGGGCACAACCGCAATATCGAGCTTGCCGATCGCATGCGATGGCAGTTTCGAAATATTCTGTCCGTCGAATTCGACCGTGCCGCCGCTGGCCCGTGGATAGCCGAAAATGGTATTCATCAGCGTCGACTTGCCTGCGCCGTTCGCACCGATCAACGTGACGATCTCGCCAGTCTTCACGCCAAGGCTCACCCCGCGCAGCGCCTGGACGCTGCCATAGTGGGCACTGAGTTCGGTAATCTTAAGCATGAGCTGACTTCTCCTGCGTTGCTTCACCGAGTGACGACGTCTCGTCGTCCTCGCCGAGGTATGCGCTGATCACCTCACGATTCACCTTGATGTCAGCAGGCAAGCCTTCTGCAATTTTCTTCCCGTGATTGAGCACGACAATATGGTCTGAAACCTTCATAACGACGCTCATATCGTGCTCGATCAACAATATGCCGATGCCCTGCTCCCTGGCGAGCGAGGTCAACAACGCGGTGAGTTCTGCCGACTCGCGCGGATTGAGGCCGGCAGCCGGCTCATCCAGACACAGCAGAATGGGGTCTGCGCACATCGCGCGCGCGATCTCGACGCGACGCTGCACCCCATAAGGCATGTCGCCGGCAGGTTTGTTGGCTATATCTCGAACGCTTAATCGCTCGAGCCACATCAAAGCGTTTTCTATCGCCTTGTCGTTCGCGCGTCGAAACGACCTCGCATTGAGTGCGCCAGCAATCGAGAACCTGGACGCGTCCTGCAACACATTGTGCTGGGCAATCATCAGGTTTTCGAGCACGGTCATACGCGGGAACAGCCGTATGTTCTGGAACGTTCTGACGACCTGGCCAATCCGCGCCACGTCGACATTCTTCATCGCACCCAGCCGAAGCGTCCCATGACGGGGATGCCCCAACGTGATGGCGCCTTTGGTCGGCTTGTAGAAGCCCGTCAGGCAGTTAAAAAACGTCGTCTTTCCGGCTCCGTTCGGCCCGATCACCGACGTCACCTCTCCTGCGCGCGCCGTCATGGACAGGTCTTCGATCGCACGAAGTCCGCCAAACTGCATCGTCAGATTCTCAACGCTGAGCAGCGTAGTAGAGGCGTTCATTGTTTTGCCTCCACGCCAGGCGCGCTGACAGTCGCACGGCGATGGCTGATCAGGCCGCCGGGCTGCACGACCATGATAAAGACCATTGCAACACCGAAAAGCAGCATTCTGTACTCGGAGAAATCACGCCCTAACTCGGGCAAAATCACCAGCAAGGCTGCCGCAAGGACGACGCCGAGCTGGCTCCCCATACCGCCGAGCACCACGATCGCGAGAATCGTAGCGGACTCCGAAAATGTGAAGCTCTCTGGTGAAATGAACCCCTGCCGCGCGGCGAAGAACACACCGGCGAATCCGGCCAGCATTGCGCCAGTCGCAAAGGCTGACAGTTTCACATTGGTTACGTTGATGCCCATTGCTTTGCAGGCGATCTCGTCTTCGCGCACCGCTTCCCACGCGCGCCCAACAGGTAGCCGTCTGAGGCGCGAAACAAGAAGGTTAGTCAGGAGCGCGAGTGCGAGAATCAGGTAATACAGAAAGACGACTCGCTGGCCGGGCGAGTAATCAAGGCCGAACACGGTCGCGAAGGTCGGACCGTCGCCAGATGCCTGCATGGGGAGCCCGAAGAAGGTCGGCTTCGGAATGGACGAGACGCCGTTGGGTCCGCCTGTCACGTCGTCCCAATTCACGAGTATCAACCGTATGATTTCCCCGAATCCGAGCGTGACGATGGCCAGATAATCGCCTCTGAGCCGGAGAGTCGGGTAACCAAGCAACATGCCGAACGCCGCAGCGAGGCCGCCGGCGATCGGCAAACACTGCCAGAAACCAAAGCCGAAATGCGTCGACAACAGGCCGTATGTGTACGCGCCTACCGCATAGAACGCGACATAACCGAGGTCCAGCAGCCCAGCCAGACCGACAACGACATTCAGGCCCCAGCCAAGCATGACGTAGATCAGTACGGTCGTCGCTGTATCGACGACGTAGCGATTTCCGGCGAACAACGCAGGCAACAGCACGGCGAACGCCACGCATCCGGCGCCGGCCCAGACAAGCGAGCCGTTACCCGCGACTTGAGGAGCGGGTCTGGCGCGCGACCGGCGCTTTGAAAAAAGACTAAAACGCTGCAGCAAAAGCTGCATGACGATGCGCCCGGCAAATGCGATCGCGATGAAAGCCGCCAGCAGCGCCCATCGCGTCTGAACCTCGAGACCATTGCTGCCATCTCGCGTCGTCAAACCCAGCATGGGCAAGCCGACGAGGCCCGCTACCAGCGCCGCGCCAAGTCCATCCTTGACGCGAAAATGTAGATTCGTTTCTTGCATAACGGTCGAACTCATCACACCTTCTCCACTTCGGGTCGGCCGAGAAGCCCGGATGGACGAAACATCAAGACCACAATCAGAATCACGAATGTGGCCACATCCTTGTATTCGGGCGAGAGGTAGGCGGCCCAGAATGCTTCGATCAAACCGATGATCACACCGCCCAGCATTGCCCCGGGAATCGAGCCAATTCCGCCGAGCACGGCTGCGGTAAACGCCTTGATACCCGCCTCGAATCCGATCGAGAAATCGATCACACCGTAGTAGAGCGTCACCATGACGCCTGCGACGGCCGCCAGTGCGGCGCCAATCATGAACGTCAGGGCGATGATCCGATCGACGTTGTAGCCGAGGAACTGCATCATCCGCTGATCCTGTTCACAAGCTCGCTGCTGTCTGCCGAAAGGAGTTTTATTGATGAATAGCGTGAAGGCGCACATCAGCAGAATCGTCACAACGACGATGAGAATTTGCACGTACGAAACGTATGGCCCGTGAAATTGTTCGCCGGAGAAAAGGTTCACGCCTCCCGTCACGAGCGGCTGGATAGACTTGACTCGCGCGCCTTGAGTAAGCTGAACCATGTTCTGCAGGAAGATGGAAATCCCGATTGACGAGATCAGTGGCGCGAGACGATTGGACCCGCGAAGCGGCCGATAACCGACACGTTCGACGGTCCAGCCGAATACGGACGTCAGTGCGATCGATACGATCAGCGTAATTGCAATGCTCGCCACGACCGACGAGATCCCGCTGCCTGCAAGCAGCGTGAAGCAGGTCACGGCGATGAACGCGCTCACCATGTAAATATCGCCGTGAGCGAAATTGATCATGCCGATAATGCCGTAGACCATCGTGTAGCCGATCGCGATCAGGCCGTAGACGGCGCCCAAGGTCAGCCCGTTAATCAGTTGTTGCAATGCCTGGCTCATGTCCTCTCCGGTGAATCTGCTGCAGAGGCGGCGCAGTAGAGCGACGCACCGCCTCTTTCCTTGCTACAAAGACTGGACAGGACGCTTCACTTTACATAGTCGTAGTTGTTGCCTTTCCAGCGGTAGACCACATAGCCGGGGCTCTTCAGATCGCCTTTCGCGTCGAAATCCACCTGGCCGACTACCGTGCTGAACGATGCGTTGTGAAGCTGCTTCACGATCGCCGCATAGTCCGTGGAGTTGGCTTTCTTCGCGGCCTCTGCGAAAACCTGCATGGCGGCATACGAGTACAGCATGTAGCCTTCCGGCTCGATCTTCTGCGCGCGAAAGGCCGCCACCACCTTTGCGGCTGCGGCACTCTTACGCGGGTCGGGCGGGAAGGTGAACAGGACCTTGTTGATTTCCGGCCCTGCGGCAGTCACCAGTTCATTGTTCGTGAGCGTGTCGCCGCCGAGGACGGTCACGTTGAGCCCTGCCTGCGCCGCCTGCCGCAGAATCAGTGCGACTTCCTGGTAGTAGCCGCCGTAAGCAAGAATCTGAATGCCGTTCGCCTTCAGTTTGCTGATCAAACCGGAGTAGTCCTTCTCACCGGCCGTGATCGACTGGCGCAGCGCCACGGGTGTCTGCTTCGCCGCCAGATCTTTTGCAATCTCGTCCGCCAGACCGCCGCCATACGCCGTCTTGTCATCAATGACGGCGATTTTCTTGCCCTTGAAGTTCGCGGCGATATAGTCCGCCGCGACCTGTCCCTGCTGGTCGTCCCTGCCCGTGATACGGAAAATCCCCTTAATGCCGCGCTCCGTAATTTTGGGGTTGGTCGACACAGTCACCTGCGGAATCTGCGCGTCGTTGTAGACATCTGACGCGGGCAACGTGGAACTGGAGCACCAGTGGCCATCGACGAACGCCACCTTCTTGTTGACGAAACTGTTGGCGACGGAAACCGCCTGCTTGGGATCGCAGACGTCATCACCGACGACCAGGTCGAGTTGCTGCCCGAGCAAACCACCTGCCGCATTGATGTCTTTCACCGCCTGTTCCGCGCCTTTGCGAAACTGGTCGCCCCCCGATGCGTACTCCCCCGTCATCGGACCTGCCACTCCCACCACAACGCTTGCGTCCGCAGTGGCCGAACAGGCCAGAGCCATTCCGCCCATGCTGAGTGCCGCACCTAATTTAACCAATCCTTTCCGGCCGTTCATAACCATCTCCAAGAGCAGGCTTCGATGCAGGAACGAACAGGTCTCAGCTATCGTTCCTGAGTGTCGCCTCGCGTTCGTTCACGAGGTAGAACGCAGGTTGCCGACACCAAAAACAGGTTGGAATTTGATTGTTCGAAAGCGGGGATTAGGTGCAGCCTAAAGATGCGGAATACCGCGTTGTGTACGCGGCAAAACGCACAATTCAGCGGTTCGACCAGAGACATGACCGAGTAAACGACTAGTCGGCAAACTACGCGTACTTATCGCCGACAGTGCTGCGGATAGGATAAGTGTCGTACACAATTATCATGCGCTCGACCAGCCCGTTGGCGTCGAACTCGAACACATCGACGCACTCGAAGCTCGCCGCGGAGCCGTCTTTCAGCACCCAATCGTAGATGAAGTAACCCGTCGCACGCCGAGCGCCCGTTGTGCTCACGCAGATGTCGATAGGCCTGATCGTGCTCTCTCCCGATGCTTCGCTGACTTTGGCAAAGAACGGTGCAGCTTGCATCCAACCGAGAAACGGCGAGAAAATCTGTGCGTCCGGTGCAAACAGGGCGCAGATCGCGGCGACGTCGCCGCGCTCCAACTCTTTGAGGTAGGTGCGAACCTGCTGCGTATAGAGTAGTTCCGGCGACGACACCACAGTAACCTCCGATAATTCGTTAAAGATGCGGCCCGGTCAAACGAGCACGCCCCTGGTTGAAACACGATAGCGACGCGCCGATGACCGAACAATCGAAAAATCCGCAAGCGGGGTATGCAACCGGAACATACCCGCTGGCCGATCTGACCCGCCCGCTGCCGTCGCTAGCTGGATTTCAGGCGTTCGTCGCTGCGGCGTCTCCCGGCAGCGTCAGCAAGGCCGCAGACCATCTGTGCCGCACGCAGGGAGCGGTCAGCCGGCAGATCCAGCAACTGGAAGCGCACTATCAATGTGCGCTGTTCGTGCGTCACGCGTCGGGGCTGGCATTGACAGCAGAGGGGAACACGCTGCTCACGGTGGCAGTCCACGTGCTGACGCAACTCGTTCAGCATGCTGCAATTCAGCATGGCGCGGCGTCGGTGATTACGCTGCGGTTACCGTCCACGTTTGCGATTCGCTGGTTGCTCCCGCGGCTGGCAGACATCAACAATGCGCTGGGCGGCACTGAACTGCGCATCTCGACATCCGCTGACGACATGCCGGATTTCACCGCGCCGGATGTCGACGCCATTGTCGTGCGTGGCACCGGACAGTGGGCGGGCGTAGAAGCGGTACCGCTGTTTGCCGAGACGCTCACGCCCATGTGCACACCCGCATTGGCTGCGTCTCTCAGATCGGTCGCTGATCTTGCGGACGCGACGTTGCTACATCCTGGACCTGGTTATGCGGAATGGCGTGGTTGGCTTGATGGTGTCGGGGCGACGTACATCAATGCTCGACAGGGGCTTGTATTCGATACACTTGAATTGACGCTCACTGCCGCAGCAGAAGGTCATGGGGTTGCAATCGGCGATCCACGCATGGCGCAAGAAAAATTTAATGTGGGTTCCCTGATGACGCCGTTTCGCGAGGTAGTGCGAAACGGTGCGTCGTACTTTCTGGTATATCCATCTCAACGTGCGGCCCAGCCGAAGATTCGTGCCCTTGCCGACATCCTCGTGCGGCTGGCGCAAGAAGAGTGACTTACGCGAGTGCGCCAAACAAAAGCAATCGCCACATGCGTCCGCTGAGCTGTCGGTCGCGTCATCGGCATTGGAGCCGCTCGCGTCGCGCGATGATATGGAATTTACCAATACAATCCCCTTTATGGCACATATTCCCGACTCCCTTTTCGCCGAACGCATTCGCGCCAGCTTCATGCGCCAGAATGCGATGACGTTGATCCAGGCGACTTTGCCCGTGATTGAACACGGCCACACCGAAATTCACCTACCAGTTTGGAGTGGTGTCGAGCAGCAGCACGGCTTCGTACATGGCGGCGTGGTGGGTATGATTGCCGACTCCGCAGGCGGCTACGCTGCGATGACCTTGGTGCCGGCCAGTGCGTCTGTATTGACTGTCGAATACAAGATGAATCTGGTCGCTCCGGCCGACGGCGAAATCCTGATCGCCCGTGGCCAGGTTGTCCGCCCCGGCCGTACGCTAATCGTCACTCAGGCAGAGGTATTCGCTGTCAAAGACGGCCGTGAAACGCTTTGTGCACTGATGCAACAAACGATCATGGTGATGCACGACAAGGTGGAGAAGTAGGACCAGGTAGACCGGAGCCAGTCCAGCTTGGCGAGATGGTTCAGTGGTCTCGACGAACTCCGGCATGGAGCCGCACTCAGCCCGTTGACATAGGTGCAATACCGGCCTGAAGCACTCAGTCAACGTTTCTGAAGCGAACATAAAGTGTTGCTTCGAATCCGGCGCGCGCGACTTGGTCTTTTATCGAGGCCCCCCGCGCTCGAGCGGCAGGCGATGACAACTTGAACTCAGTCGAACGTGGCATGAACTCGACCTGCTCTTTGGCAGCTCGGCAAACACGCTACAAGTGTGAACTTCTTCAACATCGAGTAATGAATATGTCTGGATATCTTCAAGAAGGCCAAAGCACCGTACGCAGCAAAGTGGTCACCGCGCCTTCACTATTGAATATGAAAAGTGCAGGCGAAAAGATTGCGATGCTGACCTGCTACGACGCCAGCTTCGCTTCGCTGATGGACCGCTGTGGCGTTGATGTGATGCTAGTAGGGGATTCACTGGGCAACGTGTTGCAGGGGCACAGCACGACATTGCCGGTCACACTTGCGGATATTGCTTATCACACGGCGTCTGTCACCCGAGGGAACCGATCCGCATTGGTGGCCGCGGACATGCCATTCGGTACCTATGCAACTCCGCAGTCTGCATTCGACAACGCGGTGAAACTCATGCAGGCAGGTGCGCATATGGTCAAACTCGAAGGGGGAGCCTGGCTGGTCGATACCGTGAAATTTCTCACTGAACGTGGTGTACCAGTTTTCGCTCATCTGGGCTTGACGCCGCAGTCCGTGCATCGACTCGGTGGCTTCAAGGTACAGGGTAAAAAAGCGGAAGACGCAGAGCAATTGAAAGCCGATGCTATGGCACTGCAGACAGCAGGCGCATCTCTCCTCCTCCTTGAGGCCATTCCGACCTCACTAGGCAAGGAGGTGACGGAGATGCTAGACATCCCGACAATTGGTATTGGAGCCGGTCCGGACTGTTCGGGTCAAGTGCTCGTGATGCACGACATGTTGGGCGTGTTCCCCGGCAAAACCGCTCGCTTCGTGCGTAACTTCATGGACGGGCAGTCGAGCATCGAAGGAGCGATCCGCGCCTATATCGAGGCGGTGAAGAACAAACGCTTCCCTGCGCCGGAACACTGCTTTTAAGCAGCGCCACGTCAAACGATTTCGTCTTCATATCACGTAGGACCGCGCACCGCTTCTGCGCCGGCAACCGTCGTCGTGCGACGGTCCGCTGTCTGGCCGTAGCCGACGCTCGAACGTCTGTGGAAGCGTGAGCGAACGGCCGTAGATGTCCGGTCACAGCCTTTTGACGGACAGCCCCATGCGAAAGGCCGCCCCGGGTCGGCTACCGAAGTTGGACGCCGCGTCGGAGGTCCTGATCGCCGGTGTTCGACGGCCGATGTATTAGCATGGACCGTGTCGTGTCCGCCATTCTGGCTCCCTGAAGCCCGTTAGCTGCCAATTCATCAAAGGTTTTTGCGTCGGCCCGCCGGCGCTTCTCCCGCTGCTTCTCCACAGCCGGAGACCGGCCTTCGCCGAGCGTCCAACAGTTTCTCCCGCGCCAAGGCTGGCGAGACACCTCCCCGGCGATACCGCCACCAATACCGTCAGGCTCTTTCGAACGCGGTCCTCGATACCGGTCACAACCGCAATGCAGCGCAAAGATCATCGTGCTCGAAGGCACTCGCCATGCGTGCGATCTCCGCTCGCCTGCAACCGACCTCCTCGGCAACCGCTTGCCATGTCTGGGTCACGTCAGCCACCTCCCGCATCGTGGCCCGAGCCTGTTTCAGCGACAAGCCGAAAAACTCCGTCGCATTTTCAAGGAGGCCGACCGAACACGTTCCCTCGTCGAGATCGATGTTAGTCGTCAGGATGCGCGCCTTAACATCGGTTGGCGTGGGATTGAGGTCATAGGCCGGTGACAACACCCACCCATCGCGCCCCGCCCACAGGAAGCCGTGGTTGCGCAGATGGTCATCGACATTGGAAACCAGCACATTGAACGTCACGCGTCGATATAACTGCGCAGCATCGGCCCGCGCCTTCGCTCCGTGTTGTGTCAGTGCGTCAACCAGTTCGGGATAACTGCCGCGTTGACCGTCCCGCGACCCCGTCATTGACATAGCCGAGAGAAAGGGAATGCGAATGCTCCCCGAGCGATCGAAGCGACGCGACAGCAGCACAGGCTTGCCCGCTACCTGGAGCAGTTCATGATGCGGGGTGGAAATGCCGGCGCGTTCAGCCAATCGCAGGGCGATTTCCTCCCAGGTCTCAATGCTGTATTCGTCGGTCTCCTTCGGGAATTTGGCAATCGACAAATGGCCGTACTGGTCGATGACCGAGGCCTTGGGACGTGCGCCACCGAGTGACGACCCAGGCGCGAAGATCAGTTGCAAATCCTCATCGGTTTCCTCGTCCCGCAGGATGCGCTCAGTGATTTGAAGCAGCCGCCCCAATTCGATCAGCGCGGGGACACCGGCGGGCACGGGCGCCTGGAATTCGTCTTCTCCGCTCCAGCAGAATCGCAGCGCGCCCAGGCGCGTTTCATCCGCTACGCCCAGCAGATAGTCCAGTTCACCGAGCGTGCGGACGCGCCGCCCTTCCCGTTCGGCTTGTCGACGCTCCGCGCGCTGCATGAGGCGGCGCCCCCAGGTATCCGGCGCCGAATCGCCGATCGAACCAAAGATGGGTTGATCAGGCTGCGGTGGGAAGACACCGCGCGTCAACGCCAGCGCCGGCTCAATCGAAAAGCGCTCGTCGTCGGCCAGCCAGGTCTCGTCATATTCGAACGTGACCGTTTCTTCCCGACGCGACGCATGGCGTCTGAGCAGCCCCACTGGCCGCGGCGTGCCGTCGAGATCGATATACACCTCGACATCAGCCATGGCCACCCGTCCCCCCGCTACGGGGCAGCCGGACGCGCTGCGGCAATGCCGCGGTTGCCAGCGACTGCCCCACTGTATCCCGGGCAGCGTCGGCAACCTCCAGTAGTCCATCCAGAAGCCCAAGCGCTTGCAGCACGGCCGCATAGATGCCGATGCTAACGCCCGGATCACCCCCCTCGACGCGCTGCAGAGTTGCTCTCGACGTGAAGGCCCGCTCGGCAACCACCGCCATGGTCAACCGTCGGCGGCGGCGCGCATCGTGAATATCGGCGCCCAATTTACGCAGCGCCCGCCTGACGCCGGCCGAAGAAGCGTGAGGGGTTGGCATTTTGCTACCTTGATAAGTCTCTAACTCTATTAATGTAGCACGAAGATTACATTAACGCCAAACGACATGGCTACGGAGGACGATCAGTGCCCGAACAGTTTCATAAACCGCGAAGACCTAGCATTTCAAGATGATTCGTGAGAGATACGATCACCAGTACCGCCATACTCGTTCCAGCGCTGAAGCGTGGCAAAGTCGGGTAACAATTGCAGTAGCATGATGATCCTTCGAGTTCATTGCACTCAAAAGTACGGATACGTACACGGCGACGCACCGGCTTCGTGTGCAACTGCGCGAACTGGCATTGCGGAAGCTTTACGAGATGGCGCAGTTGGCAGTAACCCTACGGAGAGTAGATTGATATGCAGAGGATTTCGCGCATCCACTTGGCCAACTGCGGCTACCGGACCGCTTGGTACGAAGCAGTCACATTCAACCTGACCGACCCCGGCACGGGCCTTCCGACCGACACCATCATCAATCTCGAGAACGGCGGCGGAAACCACCGCCTTTCCTAAGTTCATCGTCCGCGACGGCCAGGTGGGCGCGGACGGGTGCCGTCAAGGAAAGAAGCGCCGGGTGGGTGCGGCCCGCAGGCGCAGCCGAGGACAGCCCGGCGCGCCTTGACGGCGCACGGTCGCGGACAATGTGATGAATTCAGGGAAGACTGCTGGACAGGCAACCGACCACAGTTGGCGCAGACCCCACGCAACCGAAGCGCGCAGGCCCGGATCAAGAAACCACAACCGGTTCGAGCTCCGCATCGACATTCATGTTGAATAAGCGCCGCATAAGACCGTGCATATGGTGAAGGCTTTGCTACTTTCCGGTCGCAATGCGCGCGACGTCCCCTGTTCGTGCGCTCAACACCGCCGCAATCAGGGCCTCGTGCCACGATCCGCAAGCAGACAAGCCAAAGCGTCTGCAGCATCGCCCAGATACCGTCAAAGATACCGTCGGTACCGCTGACGGTATTAAGCGAGCCCCTCCGCGTGCTGCCTGCGTATACCGTCAGAAATACCGTCAAATTGCGGTTGCCCGGGCTCGCAGCAGGTGCGGATGCACTTTTAGAATTCCCATATTTCCCAAAGGCTTACAAACCTGCACCGGCCAATTTAGAACTGGGCGTGCGTTATTCACCACCCACCGTAGAATTTTGATTTTAAAGAGAATTTCAGGAGCCCCTACTCCCACTCGATCGTTGCCGGCGGCTTACCCGAGATGTCGTACACCACCCGGTTGATTCCGCGCACTTCGTTGATGATCCGGTTCGACACATGCCCCAGCAATTCATGCGGCAGATGCGCCCAGTGCGCAGTCATGAAGTCCAGCGTCTGCACGGCGCGCAGCGCGACGACGTACTCGTAAGTGCGGCCGTCGCCCATCACGCCGACGCTCTTCACCGGCAGAAACACCGCGAACGCCTGGCTCGTCAAATCGTACCAGGACTTGCCGGTTTCCTTATCGATGAAGGTGTGCAGCGTCTCGATGAAAATCGCATCCGCGCGACGCAGCAGGTCGGCGAAATCGCGCTTCACTTCGCCGAGAATCCGCACGCCCAGACCCGGGCCCGGGAACGGATGGCGATACACCATCGCCGGCGGCAAACCGAGCTTGACGCCGAGTTCGCGCACTTCGTCCTTGAAGAGTTCGCGCAGCGGCTCGAGCAGCTTCAGATTCAGCGTCTCAGGCAGGCCGCCCACGTTGTGATGGCTCTTGATCGTCTGCGTTGCCTTCTTGCCCTTGCCGGCCGATTCGATCACGTCCGGATAGATCGTGCCTTGCGCGAGCCACTTCGCGTCGGTGAGCTTGCCGGCTTCAGCCTGGAACACTTCGACGAATTCCGCGCCGATGATCTTGCGCTTCGCTTCCGGGTCAGTGACGCCCTTCAGCTTCGAGAGGAACACTTCGCTCGCGTCGACGTGAATCACCTTCACGCCGAGGTGATCGGCGAAGGTCGCCATCACCTGCTCGGCTTCGTTCAGGCGCAAGAGGCCATGGTCGACGAACACGCAGGTCAGCTGATCGCCGATCGCGCGATGCAACAGCGCCGCCGCCACCGACGAATCCACGCCGCCCGACAAGCCCAGAATTACATGCTCGCTGCCGACCTGCTCGCGAATCTTTGCGACCGCTTCGTCGATGTAATGGCCCATTTCCCAGTCGGGCCTGGCGCCGCAAATCTGCAGCACGAAGCGCTCGAGCATCGCGCGGCCCTGCACGGTGTGCGTGACTTCCGGGTGCCATTGCAGACCGTAGAAATGGCGCTTTTCGTCAGCCATCGCCGCGATCGGGCACGATTCCGTCGACGCCATCAGCGCGAAGCCCGGCGGCATTTCCAGCACCTTGTCGCCGTGGCTCATCCACACTTTCAGCATGCCGTGACCTTCCGGCGTGGTGAAATCGCTGATGCCCTCGAGCAGGCTCGTATGGTTGCGCGCGCGCACTTCGGCATAACCGAATTCGCGCAGGTGGCCGATATCGACCTTGCCGCCCAGTTGCTCGGCCATCGCCTGCATGCCGTAGCAGATGCCGAGCACAGGCACGCCGAGTTCGAACACCGCTTGCGGCACGCGCGGCGTATCCGTTTCGGTGACCGAGCTCGGGCCGCCGGACAGGATCACGCCCGTCGGCGCGAAATCGCGAATGAACGACGCATCGACGTCGTAGGGATGAATTTCCGAATACACGTTGGCTTCGCGAACGCGACGTGCAATCAGTTGGGTGACTTGCGAACCGAAGTCGAGGATCAGGATCTTGTCATGCATGGCAGCGGACGGAGTCAAAAGTGAACGGATACGGGATGCCGCGCACGAAGCGCGGCGTTGAATTCAAAGCGGTCCGCGTGGCGGACCGTCGAGCATGAAGCGCAACGATGAAGCGCGTCCAGATGTTCAGCACCGCAGGCACACTCACTTGCGGCGCGCACGAACGATCCGGTAGCTTCGGCAGACGGTTTGGCGCTGAGCGCGTCAGCCATGAAACGGCGGCCGGGGCGCGCCGGGTGCATCGGCGGCTGCGTTACGGGCCTCGTCGCGCGCGGCAGCGGTTTCAGCCCGCGCAGCTCGCTCCGTCGCCGTCAGACCAGGTTCGTCGACCACCGGATGAACCGGCGCCGCCGAAACTGCATTGACGGGGCGCGTCGCCGGCAAGACAGGCTCGACCACCGGCTCCGCGCGATAGGCCGGAAATTCAGCCGTCACACGACCGGGTTCGCGCTTGTTGCTTGCATCTTTGACTGTCTCTTTGCCGGCATCTCTGGCTGCATCTTTCGCGGCCTGCCGCTCGGCGCGCCCGGTAGCGGCGGCCTCAGCCAGCCGCACCTTCTCGCGACGCCGCACCGCGCCTGACAAACGCACGCCGCCGAGGCCGATCAGCAGCAGCACTACACCGGTCAGCACCGCGACGATCTGCCCAAAGCCGGTCAACGCCGGCGTATGCAAGCCGAGCAGCCATACCAGCATCAACACGCCGGTCAGCCAGTTCACATGCCCGACTACCTTGGCGACCGTCGACGTCAGCGCACCGTCGATCGACGCATGCAACGCAAGCCACGCGAGCCCGATCAGCGCCACGCCGAACCCCTGGCCGGCCAGAGCCGGCTGGGTTTGCACCAGTTGCAGCGCGTTGTACAGCGAAGTCCAGGGCGTCAGCAGAAACAGCAGGCCGAACGCAAGCAACAGCAAGGCATCGAGGATAAGTACAGCGCGCAGCAATGGCTTCATTCGCGTTTAGTCCACGTGGTAGTTGGGCGCTTCCTTGGTGATCTGCACGTCATGCACGTGCGACTCGCGCAAGCCCGCGCCCGTGATCTGCACGAACTCGGCCTTGTCGTTCATCTCCGCGATCGTGCGGCAACCGCAGTAGCCCATGCTGGCGCGCACGCCGCCGATCAGCTGGAACAGGATCGCGTTGACTGAGCCCTTGTAGGCGACGCGGCCTTCGATGCCTTCCGGCACCAGCTTGTCGATGTTTGCGGAGTTGTCCTGGAAGTAGCGGTCCGCCGCGCCGTCCTTCATCGCGCCGACCGAGCCCATGCCACGGTACGACTTGTACTGGCGGCCCTGATACAGGAACACGTCGCCCGGCGCTTCTTCAGTACCGGCGAACATGCTGCCCATCATCACGGCATTCGCACCCGCTGCCAGCGCCTTGCTGACGTCGCCCGAGAAGCGCACGCCGCCGTCGGCGATGACCGGCACGCCCGTGCCCTTCAACGCTTCGGACACGTTGGCGATCGCGGTGACCTGCGGCACGCCGACGCCGGCGACGATCCGTGTCGTGCAGATCGAGCCCGGGCCGATACCGACCTTCACGCCGTCCGCACCGTACTCGACCAGCGCCTTCGCAGCTGCGGCAGTCGCAATGTTGCCGCCGATCACTTCGACGTGCGGGAAATTATGCTTGACCCACCTGACGCGCTCGAGCACGCCCTTGCTGTGGCCGTGCGCCGTATCGACGACGATTACGTCGACGCCCGCCTGCGCCAGCAGCGCCACGCGCTCTTCGTTGTCTTCGCCGACGCCGACCGCCGCGCCCGCGCGCAGCTTGCCGTGTTCGTCTTTACATGCGTCCGGGTGCTCGGTTTGCTTGGTGATGTCCTTGACGGTCATCAGGCCGCGCAGTTCGAAGGCGTCATTGACGACCAGCACGCGCTCGAGGCGGTGGCTGTGCATCAGCGCCTTGGCTTCGGCGAGCGGCGTGCCTTCCTTGACAGTGACGAGGCGCTCGCGCGGCGTCATGATATTGCGCACTGGCTCGTCCAGACGCTCTTCAAAACGCAAGTCGCGGTTCGTGACGATACCGACCAGTTGCGCGCCTTCCACGACCGGGAAGCCCGAAATGCCATGCTGGTGCGACAGCGCGATCACGTCGCGCACCTTCATTTGCGGCGGAACCGTGATCGGATCGCGCACGACGCCCGATTCGAAGCGCTTGACCTTGGCGACTTCACGCGCCTGCTCGGCCGGCGTGAGGTTCTTGTGGATGATGCCCACGCCACCCATTTGCGCCATTGCGATCGCGAGACGGGCTTCGGTGACGGTGTCCATCGCGGCGGACACGAGCGGCATATTCAGGGAGATGTTGCGGGTCAGCCGGGTCTTGAGGCTGGTGTCGCGCGGCAGAACATCGGAGTAGGCCGGGACGAGGAGCACGTCATCGAACGTGAGTGCTGTTTGGATCAGACGCATGGCAAATCCTATAGGCGCAAAAGCGAATTATACGCGATACCTCCCCGGTTTTCACTGCACGAACAGCAGCTTAGCGAATTTCAGGCGATTTTTTTCGTGACTTTTCGTGACTTCAGGCACTTCGATTTCGCTTGCCTGTTCGGCTCGGGTTCGATCGGATTTCGTTTGCGCGTTCGCAGGCGGCGAGCCGCCAGCCGGGGTGAGCGCCGGAATTTGCTCCGGCGCTCGCGCCGAATCGGGGCGGCCACACGCCGCTGAATACGACGGAAGCCGGCCGCGAATGCAGAATCAAACAAGACGCGCCACCCTCCAACCGGCTATTCTCCGCACCATTCCAGTTTTTTGCAGGGGCAGTCGATGCAGCGCGGCGTGGCATATGGGGTGATGGCCGGGGCCTTATGGGGCATGGTGTTTCTGGTGCCGCGGGTATTGCCCGATTTTTCGCCGCTGCTGCTGAGCGCCGGCCGCTACACGATGTACGGCGTCGTCTCGCTGGCCGCCGCTCTGCCGATGGCGCGCTCGCTCGTCAAACGCCTGACCCGCGAGGATCTCAGCGCGCTCGTCAAGCTGGCGCTGGCGGGCAACCTGCTCTATTACCTGCTGCTGACGGCCGCCGTCCATATGGTCGGCATCGCGCCGGCGTCGCTGATCGTCGGCGTATTGCCGGTCACGGTGACGCTGCTCGGCCGGCGCGACCACGGCGCCGTGCCGCTCGCGCGCCTCGCGTGGCCGCTGGCGATGGTGATGGCGGGCATCGCGTGCATCAACGTCGACGTGTTTACCGTGGCGGACAGCACGCCGGTGAGCATCGTCACGAAGCTGGCCGGCCTCGCCTGCGCAGTCGGCGCGCTGGCTTGCTGGACGTGGTTCGCGGTCGAAAACGCCCGCTATCTGCAACGCCAGACACATTTCAGCGGCAACGAATGGTCGGTGTTATGGGGCGTGATAACCGGCGCGCTCGGCGCCGCCCTGTGGCTGGTGGTCGCCATGCTGCCGTCTGGCAGCCTGCAAAGCACGCTTGCGGACAACCGCTGGCACACCTTCTGGGTGCTGAATCTGGCCCTCGCGATCGGCGCTTCGTGGCTCGGCAACGGCCTGTGGAACGCCGCGTCGAAGCGCTTGCCGCTGACGCTGTCCGGTCAGTTGATCGTGTTCGAAACGCTGTTCGCACTGCTCTACGCGTTCATCTACGACCAGCGGCTCCCGCGTCCGCTGGAAACGGCGGCGATTTTGCTACTGGTGGCGGGGGTGAGCTGGTCGGTGCGCCAGCATGCCGGCGACGATTCGTCCGGCGAGCCCTCGATCGAGGAGAAGGCACAGGTTTCGGCGCACTGAGGTTTGCGCAGGCGCACCGGCATCGCGCAATGGCCGCGGTTCACGCGAACCGGTTAGCGCGCTACAGCCGAAGTACAGGCCGAAGCGCGCCACGGGATGCACTCAGCGCGAATCCTTGTTCTGCCAGCGGCGGCCTTCGATCGAACCCGCCTTGCGGGTCTTCTCGACGCGCCGCTGACGCGACACCTTCGGATCCACCAGAAGCGGCCGGTAAATCTCAACCCGGTCGTGGTCGGCGAGCACCGTATCCAGTGTTTTGACCTTGCCGAACACGCCGACCTTCTGCTTCGTCAGATCGATTTGCGGGTGGCGCTGCAGGATGCCGCTCGCGTCGAGCGCCTGCTGCACCGTGGCGCCTTCGGGCAACTCGATGGCGATCAGCGTCTGCGTATCGGCGAGCGCGTAGCAGACTTCAATCGACAAGCGCGCGCTCATGCCTTACCGTAGCGCTGATCGGCGCGCTTCACGAATGACTCGACAAAGGTGTTGGCGATGTGGCTGAACACCGGCCCGATGATCTTCTCGAGAATGACGCTGGTGAATTCGTAGTGCAATGCGAATTCGATCTTGCAGGCATCGGCCCGCAGCGGCGTGAAACGCCAGAAACCGGTGAATTTGCGAAACGGGCCGTCCGCGAATTCCATGTCGATGCGCGTGGGCCGCTCCATGCTGTTGTGGGTGGCGAAATGCTGCTTGATGCCCTTGAAGTTGATATCGATCTTCGCCTCCATGCCGGTTTCGTCCTGGCGGCGGATTTCGACTCCCCCGCACCACGGCAGGAAGTTGGGGTAATCGGCGACGTCGGTGACGAGGTCGAACATCTGTTCCGCCGAATGGCGGATCAACACGGTTTTCTGGACATCCGCCATAAATTGAACAGCACGTGGCAAGGGTGGACAAGCGCCGCGGGCTTTCCTTGCCCCGCTTTGCTAAAATCGTGATTTTAAACGAGTTGGGCACTTTCCATTCATGAGCATCATCGACAACAGAAAAGCCTTCTACGACTACTCGGTCGAAGAACGCTATGAAGCAGGGCTCGTGCTCGAAGGATGGGAGGTCAAGGCGCTGCGCGCCGGGCGCGGCCAGATCAAGGAAGGTTACGTGGTGATCCGTAACGGCGAACTGTTCCTGATCGGCACGCACATCAGCCCGCTGCCCGAAGCCTCGACCCACATCAACCCGGACCCGGTGCGCACGCGCAAGCTGCTTCTGCATAGCGAGGAAATCAGCAAACTGATCGGCAAGGTCGAGCAGCGCGGCTATACGCTCGTGCCGCTGAACTTCCATTACAAAGGCGGCCGCGTCAAATGCGAGATCGGTCTGGCGAAGGGCAAGAAGCTGCACGACAAGCGCGAGACCGAAAAGAAGCGCGACTGGGAACGCGAAAAGGCGCGCCTGATGCGCTCGCCGACATGATCTGATCGGCGTCGCACGATGCGCGGATTTGCCGCGCTTTGTTTGCCACCTTGCTTTCCAAAGCAGTAATTCAACAAAAAATGGCCCGCCGATTCTTCAGCGGGCCATTTTTTCGGCAAGGACAAAAGCGCTCAGCGCACGTCCGATACGCCCTTCCCTTTGTTCACGATCGTCAACGCCGACGCGATCATCGAGCTCATCTCCGCAAGATTGCCCGGCACGATCAGCGTGGTGCCCTGCTTCGCCAGATTGCCGAACGCGTTCACATATTGTTCGGCCACCTTCAGATTCACCGCCTCCATCCCACCATGCGACTGGATCGCCGCTGCAATCTTCTGAATCGCCTGTGAGTTGGCTTCCGCCACCGCGAGAATCGCCGCCGCCTGCCCTTGCGCCTGGTTGATGGCCGCCTGCCGCTCGCCCTCCGACTTCTGGATCGCCGCCTCGCGGCCGCCTGACGCGATGTTGATCTGCTCCTGCTTGCGCCCTTCCGACGCCGCGATCAGCGCGCGCTTTTCACGCTCGGCGGTGATCTGCGCCTGCATTGCGTGGAGAATTTCCTTCGGCGGCGTCAGGTCCTTGATCTCGTAGCGCAGCACCTTCACGCCCCAGTTCGCGGCGGCCTCATCGAGCGCGGACACGATGCTGTGGTTGATGAAGTCGCGCTCTTCGAACGTCTTGTCGAGTTCGAGCTTGCCGATCACCGAACGCAGCGTGGTCTGCGACAACTGCGTGATCGCGAACACGAAATTGCTCGACCCGTACGACGCCTTCATCGGGTCTGTGACCTGAAAATACAGTACGCCGTCCACCTGCAACTGCGTGTTGTCGCGCGTGATACAGACCTGGCTCGGCACTTCGAGCGGGATTTCCTTGAGGATGTGCTTATAAGCGATCCGGTCGACGAACGGAAACGCGAAACTCAAGCCCGGCGTCAACGTGCGGTGATAGCGGCCAAGCCGCTCCAGCACCCACGCATGCTGCTGCGGCACGATCTTGAGCGTCTGCGCCGCCAGCACGATCACGATGATCAGAAGCACCGCCCCGACGATGGTCGAATCCATTGCTGCCCTCCCGTCTGTAGTTCGAATTGTTGCGCGTGCGCGGTCCGTATTGCGTACGTGTTTTGTGCGTGATGTGCGCCTGATGTGTGTGCACAGTCAGGCCGCCGTCGCGCGTTTGCGCGCTACGACGACGAGGCAACTGCCGCGCAGTTCGACAATTTCGTAGACCTGCGCGTCTTCGGGCTCGCTGGCGGCCAGTTCGACGTCCCATTCCGCACCGCGATAATTGGCTCGCGCGCGGCGCTCATGCCAGACCGGCACGGTCAGCGTCTGACCGATATCCAGATTGACGTCCGGGTTCTTCGACGCCTCCTTGCGCCGACTGCGGCCAAAACGCGAGCGCCGCAAGATCACCACGGCCGCCAGCGCCACCACGGCGGCGACCGCCAATTGAAGATCGGCGGCCGCGCCCGCCATGTGCGCAATAGCCGCTGCCACAAAGCCCAACGCGATCATCAACAGATAGAACGTGCCACTCATCAACTCCAGCGCGACAAGCACGCCCGCCCCGATCCACCAGAACAATCCACCTGGCGCCACGTCGACCTCCACAAAACAAAACACCCCGGATCTACCGGGGTGTTTATAGCACGAAGCGGGTGCATTTTACCGAGCGGTACAGCACGCTTTCGACGCGAAGTTGACATACCGCACCGCTCGTTATGCAAGCCGCTTAGCGACGGCCGCTCGACAGCTTACTTCGCCGATGACTTCGCCAGTTGTTGCCACGTCTCGATGATCGTGTCCGGGTTCAGCGAGATCGACTTGATGCCTTCATCGGTCAGCCACTGCGCGAAGTCCGGGTGATCCGACGGGCCCTGGCCGCAGATACCGACGTACTTGTTCAGCCGCAGACACGTGTCGATTGCGCGCTTCAACATGAACTTGACGGCCGGATCGCGCTCGTCGAAGTCGACGGCCAGCAGTTCCATGCCGGAGTCACGGTCGAGGCCGAGCGTGAGCTGCGTCAGGTCGTTCGAACCGATCGAAAATCCGTCGAAGAATTGCAGGAATTCCTCGGCGAGAATCGCGTTCGACGGCACTTCGCACATCATGATCAGGCGCAGGCCCTTCTCGCCGCGCTTCAGGCCGAATTTCTCCAGCAGCCCGACCACGCGCTCCGCCTGCTTCAGCGTACGCACGAACGGCACCATGATCTCGACGTTGTCGAGGCCCATCTCTTCACGCACCTTCTTCAGCGCGACGCATTCCATCTGGAACGCTTCGGCGAAGTCTTCGGCGATGTAACGCGACGCGCCACGGAAACCCAGCATCGGGTTTTCTTCGTCCGGCTCGTAGCGCGAGCCGCCGATCAGCTTCTTGTACTCGTTCGACTTGAAGTCCGACAGACGCACGATCACGGGCTTCGGATAGAACGCCGCCGCGATCGTCGCGATGCCTTCGGTCAGCTTGTCGACGTAAAACGCGCGCGGCGATGCATGGCCGCGCGCCACGCTTTCCACGGCCTTCTTCAGGTCCTGATCGATGTTCGGGTACTCGAGAATCGCCTTCGGGTGCACACCGATGTTGTTGTTGATGATGAACTCGAGACGCGCCAGACCCACGCCTGCGTTCGGTAGTTGCGAGAAATCGAAGGCCAGTTGCGGGTTGCCCACGTTCATCATGATCTTCACCGGAATCGGCGGCAGTTCGCCGCGCTGCACTTCGGTGATTTCGGTTTCGAGCAGACCGTCGTAGATCTTGCCTTCGTCGCCTTCCGCGCACGACACGGTGACGAGCGCGCCTTCCTTCAGCACGTCGGTCGCGTCGCCGCAGCCCACCACCGCCGGCACGCCCAGTTCACGCGCGATGATCGCCGCGTGGCAGGTCCGGCCGCCACGGTTCGTGACGATTGCCGAAGCGCGCTTCATCACCGGCTCCCAGTTCGGGTCGGTCATGTCGGCGACCAGCACGTCGCCCGGCTGCACACGGTCCATTTCCGACGGATCGTGAATCACGCGCACCGGACCCGCGCCGATCTTCTGGCCGATGGCACGGCCGGTTGCCAGCACGTTCGATTGGCCTTTCAGCTTGAAGCGCTGCTCGGCCTTGCCCGCGGCCTGGCTCTTCACCGTTTCCGGACGCGCCTGGAGGATGAAGATCTTGCCGTCGCGGCCGTCCTTGCCCCACTCGATGTCCATCGGACGCTCGTAGTGCTTTTCGATGATGATGGCGTACTTCGCCAGCTCGATCACGTCTTCGTCGGTGATCGAGAAGCGGTTGCGCTGCTCATGCGGCACGTCCACGGTCTTCACGCGGCCCTGCTCGCCGGCCTTGGTGAATTCCATCTTGATCAGCTTCGAGCCGATCGAGCGGCGAATGATCGGGTACTTGCCTTGCGCGAGCGTGGTCTTGTAGACGTAGAACTCATCCGGATTCACCGCGCCCTGCACGACCGTTTCGCCCAGGCCGTAGCTCGACGTGATGAACACGGCGTCCTTGAAGCCCGATTCGGTATCCAGCGTGAACATCACGCCGGCCGCACCGACGTCCGAGCGCACCATGCGCTGCACGCCGGCAGACAACGCGACTTCCGCGTGGGTGAAGCCCTTGTGGACGCGATAGGAGATAGCGCGGTCGTTATACAGCGACGCGAACACGTGCTTCATGCGATCGAGCACGTCGTCGATGCCGACCACGTTGAGGTAGCTTTCCTGCTGACCCGCGAACGATGCGTCCGGCAAGTCTTCCGCCGTTGCCGACGAACGCACGGCAAACGACAGCTCTTCAGGCGAGCTGTTTTGCAGGGTGTCGAAGCCTGCGCGGATATCCGCTTCGAGACGCGGCTGCAACGGCGCATCGACGATCCATTGACGGATCTCCTTGCCCGCTTCGGCGAGCGCCTTCACGTCGTCGACGTCGAGCGTTTCGAGACGTTGGGCGATGCGTTCAGTCAGATTGTTGTGATGCAGGAAGTCACGGAAGGCCAGCGCCGTGGTGGCGAAACCGGTCGGCACACGCACGCCGGCTTCGGCGAGCTGGCTGATCATCTCGCCAAGCGACGCGTTCTTGCCGCCGACAATTTCCACATCGGTCATCCGCAACTGCTCGAACGGAACTACATACGCCTCATCCTTTGCGACGGTAACTGCGTTAGTCATACAAGCCCCTAAGTGTGAAAGAAATTCACGGCTGTGCAAGTGGGCTTGAACGCGAGCGCTCATAGGAAGCGTGACCTCGCGTCTTGCACAACCTGTTGGAGAAACAATCGCCTGAAAAGCCTGATCCACGACGAAGAAAGCGGTTGGACGAATTTACCGATCGATCCACCCCATTCGCCGCAGGTTACCAGCTGATAGCGAGGCGTTGAACGACCGTTCGCGGTAAGTTAGACGCCAATCGCCTGCAATTGCTTATCCAACAGGTTGCCGCTATTCTACCGTGCCGACTCTCAAAATGTGACAGTCGGACGAGAATTGCGCCTCGAATCGCGCCCCGGACCGGCCGGCGGGCTCCTAGCGAGGCCCAAGCCGCATCCGGGCGCAGTTGCGGTGCCCACGGCGCGCTCCGTCGACGCCGCTGCAATCCCCGGTTAACCGCCGTGCAGCGAAGTCCACGCAGCGATGTTTCATTCGAGCGCTCTTTCCCGCTCATGTTCCCCAGCTCCACTGATGCCGCCCACCGTATTCATCGTCTCTGACGGGACCGGGATCACTGCCGAAACCTTCGCGCATTCGATCCTCTCCCAGTTCGACCAGAAATTCCGCCTGGTTCGGGTGCCCTTCGTCGACTCGATCGACAAAGCCTACGCCACGCTCGAAAAGATCAACGAAGCAATCCAGCAGGACGGCCGCCGTCCGATCGTGTTCACCACGCTGGTGGACAGCGCGTCGAACCAGATCGTCAAAGGTTCGAACGCGCTCGTGCTCGATATGTTCCAGACCTTCGTCGAGCCGCTCGAACAGGAACTGGAGCTGAAGTCGAGCCATGCGATGGGCCGCGGTCACCAGAATGCGGACACCGAGGAATACAAGAACCGCATCGAGGCGATCAATTTTTCGCTCGCGCACGACGACGGTCAATCGAACCGTAATCTCGCCGACGCCGACGTGATTCTGGTGGGCGTATCCCGCAGCGGCAAAACGCCGACGAGCCTGTATCTGGCGATGCAGTATGGTGTGAAAGCGGCCAATTACCCGCTGATTCCGGAAGATTTCGAACGCGGCAAGCTGCCCACGCCGCTATTGGCGCATCGGCAGAAGATGTTTGGTTTGTCGATCGATCCGCAGCGGCTGTCGGAGATTCGTAACGAGCGCCGGCCGGGCAGCAAGTACGCCGCACCGGAAAATTGCCGTTACGAGATCAATGAAGCGGAGACGATGATGCGGCGCGAAGGCGTCAAGTGGCTGTCGTCGACGCATAAGTCGATCGAAGAGATCGCGACGACGATCTTGCAGGAGATCAAGCTGGACCGGCCGGTTTATTGAGCACGTTGAGCGCGGCCTGAAGAAGGAACGCGCGTGGCCGCGAGTGGCCGCGCGCGTTTTATGTCATGCGCTCACGCGCGGCGGCGCTGCTGGCGGCACTGCTCGAATACGCAGACCGCGGCGGCCGCCGCCACGTTCAACGATTCCATGCCACCCGGCTGCGGAATCGTCACCCGCAACGTGACCGCATCGCGCCACGTCTGCGACACGCCCGCCCCTTCGTTACCGAACACCCACGCCAACGGTCCGCGCAGATCGCAATCGTAAAGCGCCTCGGCGCCGTGCGAATCCGTAATGACGATGGGCACCGCGAGGCGTTCGATCAGCGCCTGCGCTTCGACGTCCTCGTGAATCTGCAGCAGAAAATGCGCGCCCATCCCCGAGCGCAACACCTTCGACGACCACGCGTACGCCGTGCCCGGCGCGCAGAACACCTGTTGAATACCGGCAGCAGCCGCGCTGCGCAGAATCGAGCCAACGTTGCCGGCATCCTGCACGCCATCGAGTACGAGGCAGGTCTGCGCGACCTGTTCCGGCAACGGCGTGTCGAGCTTTTCGACCAGCAGCACAATCCCGACGCCGTGCACTACGTTCGACAACTGACCGAACAAAGCATCCGGCAGCGTAACGATCCGATGCTCGTCGATGCGTGACACGATGTCCTGCGCCTCGTCGTGACGCAGCGCGCCCTCCGTGACGATGCACATTTCCGGCTGCCCGGCGACGTCGAGATAGGTGCTCGCGAGATGGAAGCCTTCAAGCAGCGCATGACCGCTGCGACGCTGCTGATGCGTCGAGCCGGCCAATGCCTTGAGGCGCTTATAGAGCGGATTGTCCCGCGAGGTGATGGCTTTCACAGGCAGCGCAGACAGTGAGAATGAGGAAAGAGTTGGCGACGCGCGAGGCTACACGGCGCTCAGGCGCCAGTACGTTCGCCGAAGGCGTCGTCGTCGAGCATGGCGTCGGTGATCGTGTCCGGCACGACGATCACGTCGCCCGACGACAGCGGCACGCCCGTGCCGAATCGCAAATGCGCTTCGCGCACCGGCGCAAACGAGCGCCGATGATGCTCGCATGGCCCATGCTCGCGCAGCGCCGCGAGATGCTGCGGCGTGCCGTAGCCGGCGTGCGCGTCGAAGCCGTAGACGGGATAGGCCTCATGCAGTTGCAGCAGCATCCGGTCGCGCGTGACTTTCGCGAGGATCGACGCCGCCGAAATGGATTTGACCAGCGCGTCGCCGCCGATGATCGCCTCGCTGCGAATGCTCAGCGCCGGGCAACGATTGCCGTCGATTTTCGCGAGCGTCGGCACCACCGACAAGCCTTCGACCGCGCGCTTCATCGCCAGCATCGTGGCGTGCAGGATATTCAGCGTATCGATTTCTTCGACGGTGGCGGACGCGATGCAATACGCGAGCGCCCGGTCGACAATTTTGTCGTACAGTTCGTCGCGCTTTTTGGCGGTGAGCGCTTTCGAATCGTCGAGGCCGCGAATCATCGGTTTCGACGGGTCAAAAATGACCGCCGCCGCGACCACCGGGCCGGCCAGCGGCCCGCGCCCTGCTTCGTCGACGCCGCAGACGATGTCATCCGGCGCTTCGAAGTTCAGGCCCGCCTGCTGGGCCGCCGCTCCGGCGACGCCTGCGGTCTTGCGGCGTGGTGCGCGTGCAGTCGTCACGGCCGCGCCTTCCGTGTTGCGATGACGTTCGCCACGACTTCCGCCGCACGCTGCGCGGTGTTCTGCTTCAGCACGTGATGCATCTCCGTGAAGATTTCCGTCAGCGTGCGCCGGTTGGCTTCGTCGCGCAACTGTTTCAGCGTGGCCTCGGCGAGCGCCTGGGGCGTGGCGAAATGCTGGAGAATTTCCGGCACCACGAAACGCCCGGCCAGAATGTTCGGCAAGCCGACGTACGGCAGATAGCCTTGCCGGCGCATGATCTGACCGGTCAGCCAGGGCACCTTGTACGAGATCACCATCGGTTTTTTCAGCAGCGCGGCTTCGAGCGTTACCGTGCCGCTCTTGACGAGGATCGCGTCCGCCGCGGTCATCGCCAGCTGCGACTGGCCGTCGGTAATCGTCAGCGCGAGACCCGGGTGCGCATCGACCAGCGGCCGCAGCATTTCGCGCAATGCGGGCGTGGCCGCCGGCATCACGAAACGCAAGCCTGGCTCCTGGTGCTGCATCATCTCCATCGCGGCGAAGAACGTCGGACCGATCAGATCGATTTCCGAACGCCGGCTGCCCGGCAGCACCGCAATGACCGGACCGCTTTCCGGCAGACCGAGCGTGCGGCGCGCGCCCAGCGTGTCGGGCTCGAACGGGATTTCGTCAGCCAGCGGATGCCCCACGTACGACGCCGCGACGCCCGCCTTCTCCAGCAGCGCCGTTTCGAACGGGAACACGCACAGCATGTGGTCGACCGCTTTGGCGATCTTCTTGATCCGGCCGCCGCGCCACGCCCAGATCGACGGGCAGACGAAGTGAACCGTCGGAATGCCCGCATCCCGCAGCGGATGTTCGAGGCCGAAGTTGAAATCGGGCGCATCCACGCCGACGAACACCGATGGAGGCTCAGCGAGCAACTGGCGCTTCAGCTCGTTGCGGATGCCGAGAATCTCGGGGATATGCCGCAGCGCTTCGACGTAGCCGCGCACCGTCAGCTTTTCCATCGGCCAGTGCGCGTCGAACCCCGTAGCGATCATGCGCGGGCCGCCGATCCCGTAGTACTGGGTGCCGGCGGGCAGACGGCTGGCAAGGCCGTCGAGCAGCGACGCCGCCAGCAGATCGCCGGATGGCTCGCCGGCCACCATGGCGACGCGCAGCGGACTCGGTTGCAATACCATCGGTTAGCGGATGATGCCGCGCTGCGACGCTTCGACGAACGCGAGCAGCGTTTGCACCGGCTCATCGCCATCGCCGCCCGCGGACGCGAGTTCGCGCAACTGCACCTTCGCTTCTTCCAGCGACAGGCCGTTCTTGTAGAGCAGCCGGTACGCCGAGCGCAGCGCCGAGATCGCATCCGGCGAAAAGCCGCGGCGGCGCAGACCTTCGACATTGATGCCGTGCGGCTCGGCCTTGTTACCTGCCGCGATGACGAACGGCGGAATGTCCTGCACCAGCGCCGACGCGCCGCCCAGCATCGAATGCGCGCCGATGCGCACGAACTGATGCACGCCGGACATGCCGCCGACGATCGCGTGGTCGCCGATCGTCACGTGACCGGCCATCTGCGCGTTGCTCGACAGAATGACGTTGCTGCCGACGTGGCAGTCGTGACCGATGTGCACGTAGGCCATGATCCAGTTGTCATCGCCGAGCGTGGTGACACCCGCGTCCTGCACCGTACCGGTGTGGATCGTGGTGAATTCACGGATCGTGTTGCGGTTGCCGATCACGAGCCGGGTCGGCTCGTCCTTGTACTTCATGTCCTGCGGACGGCCGCCGACCGATGCGTAGTGGCCGATCCGGTTGTCTTCGCCGATCGTCGTGTGACCTTCGATCACGCTGTGCGAACCGACCGTGGTCCGTGCGCCGATCGTCACGTGCGCGCCGATCACGGCATACGGTCCGATTTCGACGGATTCGTCGAGTTGTGCGCCCGGTTCGACGATCGCAGTAGGATGAATCCTGCTCATGCGTCCTCGCTTCTGATTCTGTTGCGTTGTCTGGATGGGCTGGGCAGGGCTTGCGACCAGCCGCTGACTGCCCGACGCTGAATTCCCGACGACTTAAGCGTCCTTGTCCGTGTGCCGCACCGCGCACATCAGGTCGGCTTCCGCCGCCACAACGCCATCCACCTCGGCGCGCGCCTTGAACTTCCAGATGCCGCGCATGTGACGCTCGAACGTGCAGTTCAGGATCAGCTGATCGCCCGGTTCGACCACGCGCTTGAAGCGTGCATTGTCGATGCCCACGAACAGGTACAGCGTGTTCGACGGATCGCTCGGCTCTTCCGAAAACGTCAGCAGCGCCGCCGTTTGCGCGAGCGCCTCGAGAATCAGCACGCCGGGCATCACCGGGCGGGTCGGAAAGTGACCCTGGAAATACGGTTCATTGATCGACACGTTCTTCAACGCTTTGATGCTCTTGTGCGGTTCGAGTTCGAGCACCCGATCGACCAGCAGGATCGGATAACGATGAGGCAGCAGCGTGAGAATCTTATGAATGTCGAGATTGATTTTTTCGGTGCTCATGGTGTTTCTGCTCGCGCATTGACTGCGCGATGATGACTGCGGATGCTGGTGCAGGTGGGTTGGTAACGCGTGCTGCCGACGGTTGCCGTGACCCGGAGGCCATGCCACCCGGTCACGGCAACCGACTTGCTTCTTGATGCTTGCCCGCTATTTTACGCGGTGCCGGCAGGCTGCCCCTAATATCTCAGGCTTTGTCGCCCGCGGCACCACCGGCTGCCTTGACCGATCCGTCGGCCGCGGCACCCGCTTCAAGCGCCTTGATACGGTCGCGCAGTTTGTCGATGTTACGCAGCAAAGCGGCGCTCTTGTTCCAGTCCGCATGGTTCACGGCCGGAAAAGCGCTGGTGTACAGGCCGGGCTTCAACAGCGACTTCGAGACGCCCGACTTCGCCGTGACGATCACATAATCGGCCAGCGTGACGTGCCCGGCGATGCCGACCGCGCCCCCGATCATGCAATGGCGGCCAATGGTCGTGCTTCCGGCGATCCCCGCGCAACCGGCGATCACGGTGTAGGCACCGACCTTGCAGTTGTGGCCGATCTGCACGAGGTTGTCGATCTTCACGCACGCTTCGATGATCGTGTCGGCCATTGCGCCACGGTCGATCGTGGTGTTCGCGCCGATTTCGACGTCCTCCGCAATCGACACGCCGCCGACCTGCGGAATCTTCACCCAGCTGCCAGTACGCGCGTCGCCGTCGCCGACGAAATCAGGCGCGAAGCCGAAACCGTCCGAACCGATCACCGCGCCCGCATGCACGATCACGCGCTCGCCGAGCTTGCAGCCGTGGTACACCGCGACATTCGGATACAGGTGCGAACTCGCGCCGATCTGCGTGCCGCGGCCGATGAACACATTGGCGTCCAGCCGCGCATTCTCGCCGATCACCGCGCCCGCTTCCACCGTGACATGCGGACCGACCACCGCGCTCGCGGCAATCTGCGCCGACGGATCGATCGTCGCACTCGGATGCACGCCGGGCACCGGCTTGGGCGCAGCCATGTCGATGAAGGTTTGCGCGACGCGCGCGAAGTAAGCGTACGGATTCGGCGTGACGATGAAGTTACGGGCGTCGCGGGAGCCGAGCTTGACGAGGTCGTCGGCGTTGATCAACACCGCACCCGCACGGGTCGTCTCGACCTGCGACAAATACTTCGGATTGGCGAGGAACGCCAACTGGTTCGGGCCTGCCTGGTCGAGCGGCGCCAGACTGCTGACGCGCTGCGAACCGTCTCCGACTACTTCACCGCCGAACCGCTGGACGATGTCCTCGAGCGTAAATGCCATGCCTATCCTGTCTCCTGCAGTTCAGTCCAGCTTGTCAGTTCCGCGGCCCGGTTCTACGGGCCGCCCGGCACGTTCAGTTGCCCGACGCCGCGAGCGCCTTGAGGACCTGATCGGTAATATCGATGCGCGGGCTCACGTACACCGCTTCCTGAACGATCAGGTCGTAGTGCTGCGCCTCGGCGATCTGCTTGATCACCTTGTTGGCGCGATCGAGCACCGCCGCCAGCTCTTCGTTGCGGCGCTGGTTCAGGTCTTCGCGGAACTCGCGTTGCTTGCGCTGGAAGTCGGTATCCAGCTGCGACAGATCGCGCTGCTTCTGTGCGCGATCAGCCGCCGACATCGACGCGCCGTTCTTGTCGAGCGAATCGGACATCGACTTCAGCTTCTGCGCCATGTCGGCCAGGTCCTTGTCACGCTTGGCGAACTCGGCCTCGAGCTTGACCTGCGCGGCCTTCGCGGCAGCCGATTCGCGCAGGATGCGGTCCGAATTCACCGCGGCGATCCTGGCTTCCTGCGCGTGCGCCACGCCCACACCCAAGGTCATTGCCAGCGCCAGTGCGCACGCCACACGTTTCGAAAACATACCGGTTCGCAAAGTCATCCTCTCGATACTGTAGTTTGGCCGGGCCCACCGTCGGGAGCCGCCCGTCGCCGGGGTCGCCCGCCGCCGGATCAGAATGCCGTCCCAATCTGGAACTGGAATTTCTGATACTGGTCGCCGGTGTGCTTCGTAAGCGGGAAGCCCAGGCTGAGCTTGAGCGGGCCGATCGGCGAGATCCACGCCAGGCCGACACCATAGCCGTAACGCAGGCCGTTCGCGCCGATGCTTTTGCCCTCCGTCCCCCAGACGTTACCGCCGTCGAGGAACGTGAAGACGCGCAGCGTGCGGTCGTAGCCCGTGCCCGGCAGCGGGAACGTCAGTTCGACGTTACCCACCAGCAGCTTCGACCCGCCGATCGGGTCGTTCGTCTTGGCATCGCGCGGACCCAGCGAGCTCGGCTCGTAGCCACGCACCGAACCGATACCGCCCGCGTAGTAGTTCTTGAAAATCGGGTAAGGCTTGCCGCCGAGGCCGTTACCGTAACCGCCCTGGAAGTTGAAGCCCAGCACGAAGCCGCGCGCAAACGAGTAATAGTACTGCGCGTTGATGTCGGCCTTGTAGTACTGCGTGCCGCCGATCGGCGTGCCGTATTCGGCGTTCGCCTGCGTGAAGTAACCGCGGCTCGGCACCAGCGCGCTGTCACGCGCGTCGCGCGACCAGCCCACCGTGATCGGCACGTTGGTTGAGCGGCGGCCGAACTGGTTCACGTAATCGGTGTAGCTTTGCGGCGTGTTCGCGTCGATATCCAGCTGGTTCTGCTCGAGGCCCGCGCCGAAGTAGACCGTGTCGACTTCGGAGAACGGAATGCCGAACTTCAGGTCGCCGCCGATCGTGACGATCTTGAAGCTCGAATCCGTCGAGTAGTACAGCGGCTGGTACGTACGGTAGTAGACGTCGGTAATCCGCTTGATGCCGTCGACCGTGAAGTACGGGTCCACTTGCGTGACCGTCAGCGTACGGTACGTCTTGGCGGTATTCACGTTCACCGCGAGACTCGTGCCCGAACCGAACACGTTGTCCTGCGACACGCCCGCGGACAGCACCACCTTGTCGGTCGACGAGAAGCCTGCACCCAGCGTGATTGCGCCAGTCGGCTTTTCGGCCACCTTGACGTCCACGTCGACCTGGTCCGGCGTGCCTTCCACAGGCGTGGTGGTCACGTCCACGTCGGTGAAGTAGCCGAGACGGTTGATCCGGTCTTTCGACAGCGCGAGACGGTTCGAGTCGAACCACGAGCTTTCGAGCTGGCGCATTTCGCGACGCACCACTTCGTCGCGGGTGCGTGTGTTGCCCACCACGTTGATGCGGCGCACGTACACGCGGCGGCTCGGATCCACTTGCAGCGTCAGGTCGACCTTGTGGTTGGCCTGATCGATCTGCGGCTGTGCGTTGACGGTAGCGAACGCATAGCCGTATTCGCCGAGCTTGTCGACGATCGCCTTGGTGGTGGCTTGCAGCTTTTCAGCCGAGAAGCGGTCACCTGGTTTGATCTTGATGAGCTTGGACAGCTCCGCCTCGCGGTCGAGCAGATTGCCCGCCAGCTTGATGTTCGAAATCGTGTACGGCTCGCCTTCATGCAGCGTGACCGTCAGATACATGTCCTTCTTGTCCGGCGTGATCGACACCTGGGTCGATTCGATGTTGAACTCGAGGTAGCCGCGATTCAGGTAATACGAGCGGACGTTCTCGAGGTCGCCGGTGAGCTTGTCTTTCGCGTACAGGTCGTTCTTCGTGTACCACGAGAACCAGTTCGGCGTGGACAGCTGCATTTCGTCGCGCAGCGTACCGGTGCTGAACGCCTTGTTGCCGATGAAGTTGATCTGGCGGATCTTCGCGCTCGGGCCTTCGGCCACCGAGAACAGTACCGACACGCGGTTGCGGTCGATCGGCGTGATCGTGGTGGTGACTTCGGCGGCGTAGTAGCCGCGCGTCAGATACTGGCGCTTCAGTTCCTGCTCGGCCTTGTCGACCAGCGCCTTGTCGTAGTACCGGCCCTGCGACAAACCGACCGCGCGCAGCGCCTTGGTCAGGTTTTCCTTGTCGAATTCATGGATGCCGGCGAAATCGATCGTGCCGATCGCCGGACGCTCCAGCACCTGCACGATGACTACGTTGCCTTCGGTCGCGATCTTGACGTCGTTGAAGAAGCCGGTGGCGTACAACGCGCGAATGGCTTCGGAAGCCTTGTCGTCGCTAAAGGTGTCGCCTTGCTTGATCGGCAGGTACGCGAACACGGTACCAGGTTCGACGCGTTGCAATCCCTCGATCCGGATGTCTTGCACCACGAAGGGCGTCGTTGCGTGAGCAACCAGCCCATGCGCGGCGAACGCCGCGGCTATAACCGTCTTTGGAACAAAGCGATGAGGTTTAAACAACGTGCTTCCCCAGTGTGTATAGCTGCATCAGGTCAGGCGGTCGCCATCGTGAGCGCCGCCGGACACTTTAAAAATGGATTAAACGAGCCAGATCGTTGAACAGCGCGATCGCCGATAACGCGACGATGCAGGCGAGCCCCGCCCTCTGAAAAACGAGTTGCCAGCGATCGGAGACAACTTTGCCGGTCACAGCTTCAACCAAATAATATAACAGATGACCCCCGTCCAATACCGGAATTGGTAACAGGTTCAGTACACCGAGACTAATACTGACAAGGGCCAGGAACGACAGGAATGCAGAAGGACCCAGACGTGCGCTCTTTCCTGCGTAATCGGCGATCGTCACCGGACCGGACAGATTCTTCAGCGAAGCCTCGCCGACGATCATCCGGCCGAACATGCGCACCGAGTACACCGCGAGATCCCAGGTGCGGCGCGCGCCCAGTTGCAGACTCTCGATCGGCCCATAACGCACGTCGATCGACGGCACCTGGGTCGCCAGTTCCGCACCGATGCGGCCGATCTGCTGACCCGTCGCATCGTCGCGCTGCGACTGCGGCACGATGCGGATGTCTTCGAGCTTGCCTGCGGCCTGCGTAGCTTGCGTACCCTGTGCACCTTGCCCGCCGCGCTCCACTTGCAGCGTGAGCGGCTTGCCGGCGTGCGATTTCACATACGCGATGAATGCCGTGGCATTGTCGGTGGGCATGCCGTCGACCGCGTGCAAGCGGTCACCGGCTACAAGGCCTGCCTTTTGCGCCGCGCTGCCGGGCTGCACACCCGCGACCGTCAGCTTGCCACCGCTCGGCTCGAAGCCGAGATGCGACATAAAGTCGTCGTCGACCTCTTTCTCGGTGATGCCGCGCAGATCGAGCTGGAAATCCGAGGTGCCGTGAGCATCCTTTGCGCTCAGCACGACACGCCTGTGATCGAAGGCCGCGCCCAACAGTTTCCAGCGCAGGTCCGACCATGAACGCACCGGCTCCGATTCACCGGCATTCTCGGCGCGCACCGCGACGATGGTTTCGCCGCCGTCGAAACCGGCCAAAGCCGCCGGCGTATTCGGCGCGGGTGCCGCGACCACGGCCGCGGGTTCCGTCACGCCGGTCGCGAACACGAGCGCGAACAGCACGATAGCCAGCAGGAAATTGGCTACGGGCCCGGCCGTGACAATCGCGATACGGCGCCACACCGACTGCCGGTTGAACGCATACGGCAACGCTTCAGCGGCAATCGGCGCGCCCGTCTCGCGCTCGTCGAGCATCTTCACATAGCCGCCGAGCGGCAACGCGGCAACAGTCCATTCGGTACCCGTCTTCGGGCTCACCCATTGGAACAGCGGCTTGCCGAAACCGATCGAAAAGCGCAGTACGCGCACGCCGCACAGGCGCGCAACGCTGTAATGGCCGTATTCGTGAACGACCACGAGTACGCCAATCGCGACCGCGAAGGCAAGCAGTTCGATCAGCAGATTCATAAGCGCCTCACTGGACGGCGCGTTCCGTGCGACGAGCGCCGTCCGGCAGACGCGCGATGAATTCGGCAGCGGCGCGACGCGCGGCGGCGTCAGCTTCGATCACGTCTTCGAGCGCATGCGCGCTGCGGTTCGGCAACGCGTTGAGCACCGCGTCGACCACCTGGGCAATCGCCATGAAGCCGACCTGGCGCGACAGGAACGCTTCAACAGCGATTTCGTTTGCGGCATTCAAGGCCGCGCTCGCGACCCCGCCTTCGGCCAGCGCCTTCATGGCGAGCGCGAGACACGGAAAGCGCGTGTAGTCCGGCTTTTCGAACGACAGCGACGCGACCTCCGCCAGATCCAGTTGCGCGACGCCCGAATCGACCCGATCCGGAAACGCCAGCGCGTGCGCGATCGGCGTGCGCATGTCCGGGTTGCCGAGTTGTGCGAGCACCGAGCCGTCGGCGTACGACACCAGCGAGTGGATCACGCTCTGCGGATGAATCAGCACGTCGATACGTTCGCCCGACAGGCCGAACAGCCAGTGCGCCTCAATCACTTCGAGGCCCTTGTTCATCATCGTGGCCGAGTCCACGGAAATTTTGCGACCCATGACCCAGTTCGGATGCTTGCAGGCCTCTTCCGGCGTGACGTCGACGAGCGTGGCCGGTTCGCGGGCGCGGAACGGGCCGCCCGAGGCCGTCAGAATGATCTTCGACACACCGCCATGCGCCGCGGCTTCGCGCGGCAGGCATTGGAAAATCGCGTTGTGTTCGCTGTCCACCGGCAGCAGCACCGCGCCGTTGTCGCGCACCGCGTCCATGAAGATCGCGCCGGACATCACCAGCGCTTCCTTGTTGGCGAGCAGAATGCGCTTGCCGGCGCGCGCCGCGGCAAGGCTCGGCGCAAGGCCCGCGGCGCCGACGATCGCCGCCACCACCGTATCGCATCCGTCGCTCTTCGACACGTCGACAAGCGCTTGCGGCCCGAACGTGACTTCGGTCTTGCAGCCGGCTTCGCGCAGCTTCGCCGCGACACGCGCGGCCGTATCGGCGTCGCCGACTACGGCGACTTCGGGCTGAAAGCGCAGGCATTGTTCGACGAGCTTGTCGCCGTTGCGATGCGCGGAGAGCGCGTAAACCGAAAAGCGCTCGGGATGTCGCGCGACGACGTTGAGCGTGCTATCTCCAATCGAGCCCGTGGAACCGAGCAATGTTAGACGTTTTTGCATATCTCTTTCTCTAGCCGACGAGCAGCATGGCAAGCGGCAGCACCGGCAACAATGCGTCGATGCGGTCGAGCACGCCACCGTGCCCTGGCAACAGGCCGCTTGAATCCTTGACTCCGGCCTGGCGTTTCAACATCGATTCGAACAGGTCGCCCACCACGCTGAATGCCACCAGCACGGTCAGTGCGAGCAGCGTGCGCACGGCGCCCAATTGCGCCAGCAGCGCAGAATACAGGGTCGGCTCGAACGCGTGCAAAAAGACCGCCGCCGCCGCGACGATCATCACCACCAGCCAGCCGCCGATCGCGCCCTCCCAGGTTTTACCCGGGCTGATGGCAGACGCGAGCTTATGTTTTCCGAAGGCTTTACCTGAGAAGTATGCGCCGATATCAGCCAGCCATACCAATAGCAGCAACGACAGCACAAACGGCACACCCTTCATGCGCGCGGCGACGAGAGCATGCCAGCACGCGACGAATATCACAATGCCGGCAAGGAATAGAAATGCACGCCACGCGCCCTGCGCGAGCGTCGGCTTGCGCAACAGCACGAACGGCCCTGCGATCACCCAGAAGATGGCAGCCGCCTGAAACAGCGGCCGCGACTCTTCGACGCCGGTGCCGGGGCGCGTGCTCGCGACCAGCGCCACAGCGGCGATCAGCGCATAAATGACGGGCCCCGCGCCGCCGAGCTTCAGCAGACGGGCCCATTCCCACGCAGCGAACACGACGACGAATGCGATCAGCGCGCCGAACGCGCCCACCGGCGCGAACAACGTGACCGGCAGGAATACCGCCAGCAGGATGATCGCCGTGATGACACGGGTTTTTAGCATGGAAGCGAATCGACGTTCTGCGATTGCGGCTCGAGTTGAGCGCTGGTGCGGCCGAAGCGGCGCTCACGCTCCGCGTACGAAGCGATGGCGTGGCCGAGGGCGTCGGCGTCGAAATCCGGCCAGAAGGTGTCGGTGAAGTAGAACTCGGTGTACGCGAGTTGCCACAGCAGGAAGTTGCTGACGCGGCGCTCGCCGCCGGTGCGGATGAAGAGATCCGGCTCGGGCGCATAGGCCATCGACAGGTGTTCGGCGAACGATTCCTCGTTGATATCGACCGCCTGCCCCACCAGCGCCGATTGCTCGGCCAGCTTGCGGGTAGCCTGCATGATGTCCCAGCGGCCGCCGTAATTGGCGGCGATGGTCAGCGTGAGACGGGTATTGCGCGCGGTTTTGGTCTCTGCGCGCTTGATCAGATCGCGGATGCGCGTGTCGAACTTCGACAGATCGCCGACAACCCGCAGACGGATGCCGTTCGCGTGCAGCTTGCCGATTTCGCGCTCGAGCGCCGTGACGAACAGGCGCATCAGGAACGACACTTCGTCGGTCGGACGGCGCCAGTTTTCCGAACTGAAAGCGAACAGCGTCAGATATTCGACGCCCTGGCGTGCGCAAGCCTCGACGGCCGAGCGCACCGCGTCGACGCCGCGCGTATGGCCGGCCACGCGCGGCAGGCGCCGCTGGGTCGCCCAACGGCCGTTGCCGTCCATGATGATCGCGATATGTCGCGGCACCGCTGCGACATCAGGCACGCGCACGGTTGAGCTGGTATAGGTCATGGCCGTCGGGACAGTGACTGCAAAAAAAGAAGTGGAAACCCTGAAAATACTGAGTGCCCCCAAACTTGGCACTTCGCGCCAAGCCCCCGAGGGGGCAATCCCCCAAGGGGACTTCCTGCGGGGCGGAAAACTTGGGGCGGCCCGGCGTTTTCTTGAGAGCCAACCGGCCTCAGACCGTCATGATCTCGGCTTCTTTGGTCACCACGAGTTTGTCGATTTCAGCGACGAACTTGTCCGTCAGCTTCTGGACGTCGTCACCTGCACGACGCTCGTCGTCTTCTGAAATTTCTTTGTCTTTCACGAGCTTTTTGAGTTGCTCGTTTGCATCGCGGCGCAGGTTGCGCACTGCCACCTTGGCCGTTTCCGCTTCGCTCTTGACCACTTTGGTCAGTTCGCGGCGGCGTTCTTCGGTCAACGCGGGCATCGGCACGCGGATCACGTCGCCCTGGGTGGCCGGATTCAGACCGAGGTCCGATTCACGGATCGCCTTTTCGACGACCTGGACCATCTTCTTTTCCCACGGCTGCACGCCGATCGTGCGTGCGTCGATCAGCGTCAGGTTCGCAACCTGCGAAATCGGCACCGGCGAACCGTAGTAGTCGCACTGGATGTGATCGAGCAGGCCCGTGTGCGCACGGCCCGTACGGATCTTCGACAAATCGTTCTTGAACGCGTCGATCGAGCGCTGCATCTTTTGTTCAGCGCCCTTCCTGATATCAGCCACAGACATTTTTAAACCTCCGAACCTTCAAAACGGAGCGAGCCGGCCAGCGCGCGCGAAAGACGGCGGCCTGGGCTCGCGTCAAAGCCCACGTTATGTGAACGAGAGTTTACACGTGGACGAGGGTGCCCTCGTCCTCGCCTAGTACGATGCGCTTGAGCGCGCCCGGCTTGACGATCGAAAACACGCGGATCGGCAGCTTCTGGTCGCGGCACAGCGCGAACGCCGTAGCGTCCATCACCTGCAGATTGCGGCCGATCGCTTCGTCGAAGCTGATCGTGGTGTAACGGGTCGCGCTCGGGTCTTTCTTGGGGTCGGCCGAATAGACGCCGTCCACCTTGGTGGCTTTCAGCACGACTTCCGCGCCGACTTCCGCGCCGCGCAGCGCAGCGGCCGTGTCCGTCGTAAAGAACGGGTTGCCGGTACCGGCCGCGAAAATCACGACTTTGCCTTCTTCGAGCTGGCGAATCGCACGCGGGCGGATGTACGGCTCAACCACCTGGTCCATGCGCAGCGCGGATTGCACGCGCGCTTCGATACCGGCGTGGCGCATTGCGTCCTGCAGCGCCAACGCGTTCATCATCGTGGCCAACATACCCATGTAGTCGGCCGTGGCGCGGTCCATGCCGGCCGCGCCGCCCGCGACGCCGCGGAAAATATTGCCGCCGCCGATCACCACGGCCAACTGCGTACCGAGCCGAACCACTTCGGCCACGTCCGCCACCATTCGTTCGATGGTCGCGCGATTGATGCCGAAGGCATCGTCGCCCATCAGAGCTTCGCCGGAGAGTTTGAGCAGGACGCGTTTATAGGCAGTGGGCATAGAGATATCCAGATCGCGCAGAACAGGGCAACAACAAGGGACTAATGTAGGGGTGAAATGCTGATTCGGGCAAGCGCCGCCAAATTCACGAACCCCAAGGTTCGCCTGCGGCGGCTGCGCGGCGAGGGTCAACCCGCGCGCAGCCTTGCGGCGCTGCCGACCGCGGCAAAGTCTTGCTCCGCCGCGGGTCCAACGGTACTGCGGTAAAACTTACGCGAGACTTATTGCTGCTTTGCAGCAGCGACTTGAGCGGCCACTTCGGCTGCGAAGTCGTCCTGCTTCTTCTCGATGCCTTCGCCGACCACGAACAACGCGAACTTCTGCACGCTCGAGTTGCCGGCCTTCAGCATCTGTTCGATCGTCTGCTTGTCGTTCTTAACGAACGTCTGGTTCAGCAGCGATACTTCCTTCAGGTACTTCTGCACGCTGCCGTCGACCATCTTGGCGACGATTTCAGCCGGCTTGCCCGATTCGGCAGCCTTCTGTTCAGCGATGCTGCGTTCCTTAGCGATCAGATCCGCCGGCACGTCTTCCGACGACAGCGAGACCGGCTTCATTGCCGCAATGTGCATTGCGACGTCCTTGCCGACCTGCTCGTCCGCGCCGGTGTACTCGACCAGCACGCCGATACGCGTGCCGTGCAGGTACGCTGCCAGCTTGTTCGAGGTTTCGAAACGCACGAAACGGCGGATCGACAGGTTTTCGCCGATCTTGCCGACCAGCGCCAGACGCACTGCGTCGACCGTCGAGCCTTCCAGCGGCAGCGCCGACAGAGCGGCGACGTCAGCCGGGTTTTGCGTAGCGACCAGCTCAGCGATCTGCTTCGAGAAAGCCAGGAAGTCGTCGTTCTTCGAAACGAAGTCGGTTTCGCAGTTCAGTTCGACCAGCGAACCAGCGTTGCCGCCGATGAACGATGCAACCACGCCTTCAGCCGTCACGCGCGACGCTGCCTTGCTGGCCTTGTTGCCCAGCTTCACGCGCAGCAGCTCTTCAGCACGCGCCATGTCGCCTTCGGCTTCCGTCAGCGCCTTCTTGCATTCCATCATCGGCGCGTCGGTCTTCGCGCGCAGTTCTGCAACCATGCTTGCGGTAATTGCCGCCATCATTTGCTCCTTGAGTTCCGTCTGTCACACGCCGCCCGGACTTCGATACCGGCGGCAAGAATTCGTTTCAGCGTTGTGCGTATTTTTTACAAACAACGTTTCGGGCATCGTTTGCGACGCCCCACCACAATGTCGCGGCTTAAAAAAAGGGGGCCTGTAGAAAGCCCCCTTTTTTTGCCGGACACGGGGTAGCTTTACGCTTCCCCGTTGACCTCGACGAACTCGTCGCCTTCACCGCCACGGGCAGCTTGCACCACCTCGTTGACCGCGTTCGCACGGCCTTCCAGGATAGCGTCAGCCACGCCAGCCGTGTACAGAGCGACAGCCTTGCTGGCGTCGTCGTTACCCGGGATCACGTAGTCCACGCCTTCCGGCGAGTGGTTCGTATCGACCACGGCGATGACCGGCACGCCGAGCTTGTTCGCTTCGGTGACGGCAATCTTGTGGTAGCCGACGTCGACCACGAAGATCGCGTCCGGAATGCCGCCCATGTCCTTCACGCCGCCGATCGACTTTTGCAGCTTGAGCATTTCGCGTTCGAACAGCAGCGCTTCTTTCTTGCTCATGCGTTCGGTTTCGCCTGCTTCCAGCGCTGCTTCCATGTCCTTCAGGCGCTTGATCGAAACCTTCAGCGTCTTGAAGTTGGTCAGCATGCCGCCGAGCCAGCGTGCGTTGACATACGGCATGCCAGCGCGTTGTGCCTCTTCAGCGATCGTGTCGCGCGATTGACGCTTCGTGCCGACGAACAGAATCGTGCCGCGGTTCGCCGCCAGTTGACGCGCGTACTTCAGCGCGTCGTTGTACATCGGCAGCGTCTTTTCGAGGTTGATGATGTGAATCTTGTTGCGATGACCGAAAATGAAAGGAGCCATCTTCGGGTTCCAGAAGCGCGTTTGGTGACCGAAGTGGACACCGGCTTCCAGCATTTGACGCATGGTAACTGCCATGAAATTCTCCGCGAGGGTTGGGTCTTAAGCCGGCTGCCGTATCGGCCGCGCCTGCCTTCTCCGGCTGAACGCGACGGACACCCTGGGTGCGCCGGCTTGCGAGTCTTGCTGCCTTGAGTCTGCTGCCTGGTACTGCCTCACTCATGGCGCAGGCAACTATCGCCATGAGCAGCGGCCTCCCCTTCCTCTCTCGCCACGTACGCCGCAGCTATACAGCACAAATGAGAACAAGGATCGACTTAGCCAGAGATTATAGCACGCGACTATCGACCGACTCAACCCGCGCGGTAGCTCCTGTTTGCCGCGGCCGGGTTGCACCTGCCTTTTTGCGACCGGCCTTCCGCAGCGCGCGACCGGCAGCGGCGCGACCGAAGGCCAGTTTCGATCCGCACCCGCAAAAACCAGCCTTGCAGCCGCGCTCAAGGTGCCCGAAACACGCCAGGGACATGGCCGCAAAGCGCGCCGGCCCTATCGCAAAAGCCTGCGGCGGCCGGAATATGGTGCGATAATCCCTAGATAAATCGCATTTCAGGCCCGACCCATGGCTATTACGCTCAAAAACGAACACGATATCGCGCAAATGCGCGTCGCCTGCAAGCTCGCAAGCGAGGTGCTCGACTACATCACGCCGCTCGTCACGGCCGGCATCACCACCGGCGAACTCGACCGGCTGTGCCACGAATACATGCTCAAGGTACAGGGCACGGTTCCGGCGCCGCTGAATTACCAGCCGCCCGGCTATCCGCCCTATCCGAAAGCCACCTGCATCTCGGTCAACGACGTAATCTGCCACGGCATTCCGGGCGACAAGACGCTGAAGAACGGCGACGCGCTGAATATCGACGTCACCGTGATCAAGGAAGGCTATTTCGGCGACACGAGTCGGATGTTCATCGTCGGCGAAGGGTCGATCCTGGCCAAACGCCTCGTGCAGACCACTTACGAATGCATGTGGCTCGGCATCGATCAGGTGCGCCCTGGCGCGCATCTGGGCGACATCGGCTACGCGATCCAGAAGCATGCCGAAGCGCAGGGCTACAGCGTGGTGCGCGAATACTGCGGCCACGGCATCGGCACGGTGTTCCACGAAGATCCGCAGATTCTGCACTACGGCCGCCCGGGCACCGGGCTCGAATTGCAGGCGGGCATGATTTTCACGATCGAGCCGATGATCAACGCCGGCCGTCGCGAGATCCGCACCATGCCGGACCAGTGGACCGTCAAGACCAAGGACCGCAGCCTGTCGGCGCAGTGGGAGCACACCGTGCTCGTCACGGAAACCGGCTACGACGTGCTGACCGTCTCCGCCGGCACGCCAGCGCGCCCGCCAGTCGTGGCCGCCACTGCCTGACCGCTTTCCGCCCCCACTCGCCCGCCTGCCAATGAGTAGTGTTCCAGTCGTCGCCCAATCCCATGCCACGTCGCTCAAGGCGGACTACAAAGTGGCCAAAGCCCAGTTGCTGGAACGCTTCAAGACGGCCACCAACGTCGATGCGCTGATGGCCGCCCTCGCGCGCGCCACCGACGAGTCGCTGCGCGCCGCCTGGAACACCTGCGAACTGCCGTCCGAGCTGGCGCTGCTGGCCGTGGGCGGCTATGGACGAGGCGAACTCGCGCCGCATTCGGACATCGATATCCTGGTCTTGCTGCCGGACGCGCCGATTGCCCATCTGGAAGCGCGCATCGAACGCTTCATCAGCCTCGCGTGGGATCTGGGGCTGGAACTCGGCAGCAGCGTGCGCAGCGTGTCGCAGTGTCTGGAAGAAGCCGCCAACGACGTTACCGTGCGCACTTCGCTGCTCGAAGCGCGGCGCATCACCGGCAGCGCCCCACTATTCGACGACTTCGCGCGGCGTTACCGCGAAGCGCTCGACCCGCGCGCATTTTTCCAGGCGAAAGTGCTGGAAATGCGCCAGCGGCACGCCAAGTTCCAGGACACGCCGTATGCGCTCGAGCCGAACATCAAGGAAAGCCCGGGCGGCCTGCGCGATCTGCAACTGATTCTGTGGATCACCCAGGCGGCCGGCTTCGGCAGCAGCTGGCGCGAACTCGAGGCACGCGGCCTGATTACCGAGCGCGAAGCGCGCGAACTGCGCCGCAACGAAGGCTTCCTGAAAGCGCTGCGCGCCCGCTTGCACGTGATTGCAGGCCGCCGTCAGGACATTCTGGTATTCGATCTGCAAACGCCCGTGGCCGAGAGCTTCGGCTACAAGCCGACCGCCACCAAGCGCGCCAGCGAACAGCTGATGCGCCGCTATTACTGGTCGGCCAAGGCCGTCACGCAGCTCGCGACGATCCTGATCCAGAACATCGAAGCGCAACTCTTCCCCAGCACGAGCGGCATTACGCGCGTGCTGTCCGACCGCTTCGTCGAGAAGCAAGGCATGCTTGAAATCGCCAGCGACGACGTGTTCGAACGCGAACCGAACGCGATTCTCGAAGCCTTCCTGCTGTACGAGCAGACGCCGGGCGTAAAAGGATTGTCGGCGCGCACGCTGCGAGCGATCTACAACGCCCGCGACGTGATGGATCAGCACTGGCGGCGCGACCCGGCAAACCGGCGCCTCTTCATGAGCATCCTGAAGCAGCCGGCCGGCATCACGCACGCGCTGCGGCTGATGAACCAGACCAGCGTGCTTGGGCGCTATCTGCTGAATTTCCGGCGCATTGTCGGGCAGATGCAACATGACCTGTATCACGTCTACACGGTCGATCAGCACATCCTGATGGTGCTGCGCAACCTGCGCCGTTTCGCGGTGGCCGAGCACGCGCACGAATATCCGTTCTGCAGCCAGTTGATCGCCAATTTCGATCAGCCGTGGGTGCTGTACGTGGCGGCGCTGTTTCACGATATCGCCAAGGGCCGCGGCGGCGACCATTCGATGCTCGGCATGGCCGACGCGCGGCGCTTTTGCCGCAGCCACGGCATCGAGGGCGACGACGGCGAACTGGTCGTCTGGCTGGTCCAGCAGCATCTGACCATGAGCCAGGTCGCGCAGAAGCAGGACACGAGCGACCCTGAGGTGATCAAGCGGTTTGCCGAACTGGTCGGCAATGAACGGCGTCTGACGGCGCTTTACCTGCTGACCGTCGCCGACATTCGCGGCACCAGCCCGAAAGTCTGGAATACGTGGAAAGCCAAGCTGCTCGAAGACCTGTATCGCTCGACGCTGGCAGTGCTCGGCGGCGCACGGCCTGACGCGCATTCCGAACTGAAGTCGCGTCAGGAAGAGGCGCTTGCGCTGCTGCGCCTCGAAACCGTGCCGGAAAGCGCACAAAAGGCGCTATGGGACAAGCTGGATATCGGCTACTTCCTGCGCCACGACGCAGCGGATATCGCGTGGCAGACACGCGTGCTGTACCGCCACGTCGAAACGCCGACCCCGATCGTGCGCGCCCGGCCGGCGCCGATCGGCGAGGCGCTCCAGGTGCTGGTTTACGTGAAGGACCAGCCCGACCTGTTCGCCGCCATTTGCGCGTATTTCGACCGCAACGGCCTGTCGGTGCTCGATGCGCGGGTCAGCACGACCCGTCACGGGTACGCGCTCGATAATTTCCTCGTCGCGCATACCGAAGAAGACGTGCATTATCGCGATATTGCCAATCTGGTCGAACAGGAACTGACCGCACGCCTGACGGGCGACGGCACACTGCTGCCGGGACCGTCGAAAGGCCGTCTGTCGAGGCTGTCGCGGACCTTCCCTGTTACGCCGCGCGTCGATCTTCGGGCCGACGAGCGCGGCCAATACTACATCCTGTCCGTGTCGGCCAACGACCGGCCAGGCCTTCTTTATTCGATCGCGCGCGTGCTGGCCGAGCATCGGGTCGGCGTCTCTTCGGCGCGGATCAATACGCTCGGCGAACGCGTCGAAGACGTGTTCCTGCTGGATGGACACGGTCTGTCGGACAACCGCCTGCAAATTCAGGTCGAGACCGAACTGCTGCGCGCGATCGCAGTGTGAGATTTCATGCGAGTCAAATTAACAGCCAAGCACCCGCGGCCGGCTTCGTCCGAACGCGCCCCTGTCCGTACCGGAAGCGCATCGGCGCGTAAGCCGACGCACCCGGTGGGACCGAAGCCGTCGGCGTCCGCGACGGGTTTTAGTGGGGCGCGTGGTGAAGGCACAGCGGCGGGCGGCGGCAAGCGGCCAGCAGGCAAGCCAGCGGGCGCCGGCGCGCGTCCGGCGCGGGCCGAAGGGTCGTTTTCGCGTGAGCGGGACGCGGCTGGTACTGGCGGCGCGGCGCGCCGGGCGACATCGGATCGCCCGCCGCGGCGTGAGGGTGCGGGCGGTGCGCCGCGCCGGGCCGATGTTGAGCGTGGCGAACGGGCGCCGAGGCGATTTGACGGCGGCGCTGAACGTAGTGAACGAGCCCCACGCCGTGCAGAAGGCGAACGCAGCGAGCGTGCGCCGCGACGCTTTGAAGGCAGCGGCGATCGTAGCGAACGAGCTCCACGCCGTGCAGAAGGCGAACGCACCGAGCGTGCGCCGCGACGCTTTGAAGGCGGCGGCGATCGTAGCGAACGAGCCCCACGCCGTGCAGAAGGCGAGCGCAGCGAGCGCGCCCCACGCCGCTTTGAAGGCAGCGGCGATCGTAGCGAACGGGCGCCGCGACGCTTCGAAGGCGGATCGGATCGCGGTGAGCGCGCGCCGCGTCGTCCCGACGGCGAGCGGTCCGAGCGCGCCCCCCGCCGCTTCGAAGGCAGTGCGGATCGCAGTGAGCGTGCGCCGCGCAGTTTCGAAGGCAGCCGTGTGCCGCGTCGCGACGATGGCGAGCGTCGCTCATTCAGTGGTGCCCGCCCTGGTGCCGGCCGTCCGTCGGAAGGCGGACTGCGCCGTGAGCGCGATGCGTCCGATCGGCCGCGCTTCGGCAGCGACCGCGGCGCCCCGCAAGAGCGCCGCACCGGCGAGCGGCCGTCGCGCAGCGACAGCGCACCGCGCCGTTATGAAGGCGAGCGCGGCTCGTCCGATCGGGGTGAGCGCACATTCGCGAAACCCGTCAAAAGCGGTTACGGCGACCGCGCGGACCGACCCGCCCGCGCGCCACGCGACGACCGTGGTGGGCGTGGCGAGCGAGCGCCCGCAAAACGCGAATTCGGCGATCGGCCGCCGCGAGCCGAACGCGGGGAGCGCACGGAACGTAGCGACCGCCCTGCCCGCGGCTTCGACAAAGCACTGCCAGCCGCCGCACGCCGCTTCGGCGACAAAGACCGCCCAGCACGCGCCGACAAGCCGCGCGGCCCGTCCTCAGCCAAAATTGAACGGGACGCCGACGCCTCGCCGCGCACGCCGCGCCGTGATTACGAAGACGCGCCAGGCACCTTGCGCTTGTCGAAGCTGATGTCCGAACTCGGCCTGTGTTCGCGCCGCGAAGCCGACGAATGGATCGAAAAAGGCTGGGTGCTGGTCGACGGCGAGCGGATTGACACGCTCGGCACCAAGGTTCGTCCGGATCAGCGAATCGAGATCGACCCCGCCGCCGAGGCCGCGCAGGCGAGCCAGGTGACGGTCCTGATCCACAAGACCGTGGGTTTCGTGTCGGGCCAGGCGGAAGACGGCTATCAGCCGGCCATCACGCTGGTTACGCCGGAAAACCGCTGGGAAGGCGACCGCTCGGACATTCGCTTCTCCGTTGCGCATCTGCGCCAACTCGCGCCGGCTGGACGTCTGGACATCGATTCGACGGGCCTGCTGGTGCTGACGCAGGACGGCCGCATCGCCAAGCAGTTGATAGGCGGCCATTCGGCGATCGACAAGGAGTATCTGGTGCGCGTGTCGTACGGCGAGCACACCACCGACGTCGAAAGCCATTTCCCGCCGGAAAGCCTCGCGCTGCTTCGCCACGGCCTCTCGCTCGACGACGTGCCGCTGAAGCCTGCGCAGGTCAGCTGGCAAAACGGCGAGCAGTTGCGTTTCGTGCTGCGCGAAGGCAAGAAGCGCCAGATCCGCCGCATGTGCGAGCTGGTCGGCCTCGAAGTGGTCGGCCTGAAGCGCGTGCGGATGGGCCGCGTGATGCTGGGCGCGCTGCCGCCGGGTCAATGGCGCTACCTGTCGCAGGACGAGTCGTTCTGACCCCAGGCGCGTAAGGCCGGCTTGAGGCTCACCCAACAAAAAACCCACGCAAAAGCGTGGGTTTTTTGTTTCCCGGCAGCTCGATGATCCGACCGCCGCCGGATAAAAAGCGGCATCAATCGTCGCTATTCGGGTCCAGATCCGGAAACAGAACTTCCGTGAAGCCGAACTGCGAGAAATCGGTAATCCGCATCGGATACAGTTTGCCGATCAGGTGATCGCACTCATGTTGCACGACGCGCGCGTGGAAGCCTTCGGCGACGCGATCGATCGGCTTGCCATACTGATCGAAGCCGTGATACCGGATCATCGAAAACCGGCTGACCGCACCTCGCAGTCCCGGCACCGACAGACAGCCTTCCCAGCCCTCTTCCATATCCAGCGAAACGGGCGTGATAGTCGGATTGATCAGCACCGTCTCCGGCACCGGCGGCGCGTCCGGATAGCGCTCGCTGTGCCCGAAGCCGAAGATCACCACCTGCAGATTGACGCCGACCTGCGGCGCGGCGAGCCCCGCGCCGTTCGCGTCGTGCATGGTCTCGAACATGTCTTTCACGAGTTCATGCAGTTCGGGCGTGTCGAAGTGATCGACCGGATCAGCAATACGCAGAAGGCGCGGATCGCCCATCTTGAGAATTTCTCGGATCATAACTGCCCCTCCAGGAGCTTGCGCATACCATCTTCGTCGAGTACGGGGATGCCGAGTTCCTCCGCCTTTGCAAGCTTGCTGCCTGCTTCGGCGCCGGCCACCACGTAATCGGTTTTCTTCGACACCGAACCGGCCACTTTGGCGCCGGCCGCTTCGAGCATTTCTTTCGCCTCTTCGCGGGCGAGCGTCGGCAAGGTGCCCGTCAGCACGACTGACTTGCCAGCCAGTATGCCTTGCGGCGCCTTCGGTGCGGGCGGCCCTTCCGGCCATGTGACCTTGCCGGGCGCGCGCAGTTGCTCGATCACCGTGCGATTGTGCTCTTCGGCGAAAAACTGATGAATCGACTCGGCGACCACCGGCCCGACATCGTTTACCTCCAGCAAGGCCTCGACCGACGCGTCCATGATCGGATCCAGCGAGCCGAAATGTTTGGCCAGGTCTTTCGCCGTCGATTCGCCGACGTGGCGGATGCCGAGCGCGTAGATAAAACGCGCCAGCGTGGTGTGCTTGGCTTTTTCGAGCGAGTCGAGCAGATTCTGCGCGGATTTCTCGGCGAAACGGTCGAGCTCGGCGAGCGTCGCAAAGCCGAGGTTGAACAGAGCGGCAGGCGTGCGCACCAGATTCTGCTCGACCAGCTGGTCGATGATCTTTTCGCCGAGCCCGTCGATATCCAGCGCGCGACGCTGCGCGAAGTGCCACAGCGCCTGCTTGCGTTGCGCGGGACAGAACAGGCCGCCCGTGCAGCGCGCAATCGCCTCGTCCGGCAACCGTTCGATGCTCGAGCCGCACACCGGGCAGTGCGTGGGCATGACGAACTCGCGGGCGTCGTCTGGACGCCGGTCGAGCAGCGCGCTCACCACCTCCGGAATCACGTCGCCGGCACGCCGCACAATCACCGTATCGCCGATACGGATGTCTTTGCGGCGCACTTCGTCTTCATTGTGCAGGGTCGCGTTCGTCACCGTCGCGCCGCCGACGAAGACCGGCTCCAGCCGCGCGACCGGCGTGATCGCGCCGGTGCGGCCGACCTGCACGTCGATCGCGACGAGTTTGGTGAGCGCTTCCTGCGCGGGGAATTTGTGCGCCAACGCGAAACGCGGCGCGCGCGACACGAAGCCGAGCGCGTCCTGCTCATCGCGCCGGTTGACCTTGTAGACCACGCCGTCGATGTCGTACGGCAAGCTATCGCGCTTCTCGCCCACCGCATGAAAAAATCCCAGCAGGCCGTCGGCGCCTTGCACCACTGCTCGCTCGCCATTGACCGGCAAGCCGAGTTCCTTGTACCAGTCGAGCAGTCCGCTATGCGTGGCCGGCATCTCGATGCCTTCGAGCACGCCGATGCCATACGCGAAAAACGACAGCGGCCGCTGTGCGGTGATCTTCGAATCGAGTTGCCGCAAACTGCCGGCCGCGGCATTGCGCGGGTTGGCAAATTCCTTTTGCTCCGCGGCCCGCTGACGTTCGTTCAGGCGCTCGAAGTCGCGCTTGAACATCAGCACTTCGCCGCGCACGTCGAGCACGCGCGGCACGCGTTTGCCTTTGAGCTTTAGCGGAATGGAACGGATCGTGCGGACGTTTTCGGTGACGTTCTCGCCGGTGGCGCCGTCGCCGCGCGTGGACGCCTGCACGAAATTGCCGTCGACGTAACGCAGCGAGATGGCGAGGCCGTCGAACTTCAGCTCGGTAGCGTAATCGACCGGCACCGGCGGCTCGCTCGCATTCTTGCCGAGTGCATCGCCGACGCGTTTGTCGAACGCAATGATGTCTTCGTCCGCGAAGCCGTTGTTCAGCGATAGCATCGGCTGATCGTGCACGACCGGCTCGAAGCCGCTCGCCGCCTCGCCGCCCACACGCTGGGTGGGCGAATCCGGCACGATCAGATCTGGATGGTCCGTCTCGATCTGTTGCAGCGCCTTGAAGAGCTTGTCGTATTCCGCGTCCGGCAAGTCAGGCTGGTCGAGCACGTAGTACGCGTAGTTGGCGCGTTCGAGTTCCGCGCGCAGCCACGCGGCCCGCTCTGCCGGAGCGCTGGTTGCTGGATTGGAGACGGGGGTTCGGGCCATGCTGTCGGAAGGTTCTTTGTGAAATTCAGACATTGGATTATCGCAGGAAAGCGTGCCCCTTCACATCGGCCGAACGACCAGTTTCGAGCGTTCGCCGGCCATGCGAGGCGCCGCCTGAAGCCCTGCCCCCAATGACAACGGCCGCACATCGTGCGGCCGTCGAATACAACATGAAAAAACTGGAACGTTACTGGCTGAAGAGGCGGCGCGTCGCGGGCGAACCGGCCGGAATGCCCGCCTGTTCGAGTTTCGCGTAAAGCGTCATCAACTGCTTTTCAATCGCCAGCAACGCGGTTTCCGGCAACGGCCGCCGGCCGTCGTCGACCACCCGCCCGCCGATGCGCTCGGCCAGCGATTTCGCGTAGTCGCACATCAGTCGGAACGGCAGGATGTCTTCATCGGCCACCGGCACGTCGAGCACCAGCGTGATCATCTGGCCGCCCTTGTAGGTGAGGTCGTCGCGCAGGAAGTTGGTGTCGCCGAATTGCAGCATGAACACCGGGCTCTGCTTCGCATCGAGCTTGACGAAACGCGTGCCGTCGCGCGACAGCAGCAGGCCGTCTTGCGAGGCGATCGCCTGCACGTAGTTGGCCGACCACGGCGCGCCGTCGGAGAGCACGTTGATCGACAGTTGTGCGTCGCACTGCGCGGCAAAGCCGTCCAGTTCGCGCGCCATCGCGACCGTTTCGAGCATGTCGGGGAATTCCGGCGACGCGTCGAGCGCATCGGCAAACTGCTGCACGCCGGTCACGAACTCCGAGAACTCCAGCTCATTGAGCGCTCCGCTGCGATTGGCCAACTGCGCGGCCGCGCGCAACTCTTCGTAGCGCGCGCCGTTTTGCAGCAGTTCCCATGCCCCGCCTTCAAGCTGGCCTTCGATATGCACCGGCTTGCTGCCGGCGCGGCGCAGGCGCTGCGCGAGCGGAATCACCTTGTCGCCGGCCACCGGACCGTTCAGGCGAATCGGCACGATACAGTCGATGCGGCGATCGACGATAGCGGGCGGCGCCGACGAAATCGTCGTGGCGGCCGGCAGGATCGGTTCGACCGGCTCGCCGGCTTTGGCAGCCTTGCCGCCCTTAGCCGCGTGACCGCCTTCCGCAGCCGCCACGCCTTCGGCTTCGGGATAGCCGTTCGGCGTAGTCGTCTCCGCCTGAATATCGGCCGGCGTATCGAGCGGTGCGGCCGCTGCACCGAAAGTCGGTTCGACGCGCGCCGCCGTTTCCACAACCGCATCGGAACCCACCACCGGCTCGCGGCGCGTGGTCGGCCGGGCCGGCTCGATGAACGGGCTCTGTTCCTGCTGATCGTCCCGCGCCAGCGTTTCGGCAGCGTCGGCCGGCATCGGCCGCGGCATCTTGCGGCGCACTTTCGCGCCCTGCCAGGCGTTGTACACGACCACGCCCCCGACCACCACGGCACCCGCGCCGATCAAACCGAGTGTCAACTCGTCCATGCATGCTCCATCAGCAATTCTTCTGTCTGCGCGGCTATGCGCCCGCCCCACGTGCCGCGCGGCCGGCAGCCGCTGCGGTGAACGCGGACGCCCGCGCGGCTTTTCTTAACTTAAACGATATTCTGGGCGAAACCGGCGGCCGTTTCCATGTCCACCGCCACGATCCGCGATACGCCCTGCTCCTGCATGGTCACGCCGATCAGCTGCTGCGCCATTTCCATCGCGATCTTGTTGTGCGAAATGAACAGGAACTGGGTTTTGTGCGACATCGCGCGCACCAGGTTCGCGAAGCGTTCCGTGTTGGCGTCGTCGAGCGGCGCGTCCACTTCGTCGAGCAGACAGAACGGCGCGGGATTCAGCTGGAACATCGCGAACACCAGCGCGGTGGCGGTCAGCGCTTTTTCGCCGCCCGACAACAAGTGGATCGTCGAATTCTTCTTGCCCGGCGGTTGCGCCATCACCTGCACGCCGGCGTCGAGAATTTCGTCGCCGGTCATGATCAGCCTGGCCTGGCCGCCGCCGAACAGGCGCGGGAACAGTTCGCCGAAATGACGGTTCACTTCGTCGAAGGTGCCTTGCAGCAGCGTGCGCGTTTCGCCGTCGATCTTGCGGATCGCGTCTTCGAGCGTTTCGATCGCGTCGGTCAGGTCGGCCGATTGCGAATCGAGGAACATCTTGCGCTCGCTCGCCGCCTTCAACTCGTCGAGCGCGGCCATGTTGACCGGGCCGAGCGCAGTGATCGCGTTGTTGATCCGCGTGACCTCGCCTTGCAGGTACGACGGCTTCATGTCCGGCGTGAGCTTGGCCTGCAGCTCGGCTTCATCGACCCCGGCCGTGGCCAGTTGCTCGATGAACTGCTCGCCGTTCAGGCGCGCGGCCTGTTCCTTCAGCTGCAACTCATTGATGCGGTCGCGCAGCGGCTGCAACGCGCGCTCGGCAGTCAGACGGGTCTCGTCGGCTGCGCGCAGCTTGGCAGTCAGGTCGTCGAGTTCGAGGCGCGCGGCGTGCAACGCTTCTTCCTTGACCGCGCGGATGTCGAGCGCGTCCTGCAAGCCGGTGTGCGCGGTCTGCTCGTTGATCGTCTCCAGCTCGGCGCGCGCGTCTTCCAGCGATGCGGCCACACGTTCGCTCTGCTCATGTGCGACCTGGATGCTGCGCTTCAATTCGTCGATGCGGTTCGCCATGTTGCGCGCGGCGAAGCGCGCGTCGGTGGCGGCACGGTCGAGATCGCGCGATTGCGCACGCGCAGCGGTCAGTTCTTCGTCGAGCGCTTCGAAGGCCATCTGGTGATCTTCAAAACGCGCCTGCAATTCGGCGAGTTCCGCGTCGTGGCGCTCAAAGTTCGCTTCCGACTCGGTGCGCATCGCGCGTTGCTCTTCGATCTGCGCGGTGATTTCTTCGAGTTCTTCGCGGATCTGCGTGCTGCGCTGCGTGTAGCGCTCGTGCGCTTGCGTGAGCTTGAGCACGTCCATCTGCAACGCGTGGACACGTTGCGTCGCGCGCTCCGACTGCTGGCGCACATCGGTCAGTGCTTGCGCGGCTTGCGTGTGAGCGGCTTCGGCGCGGATCGCGGCGGTCTTTGCCTCGTCGGCGAGCAAGGCCTGGGCGCGCACCTGACGCGTCAGGTTTTCGATTTCCTGCTGACGGGCCAGCATGCCGGCCTGTTCGGAATCGGCGGCATACAGTTGCACGCCGACGCGCGTCACCACATGTCCGGCCTTGACGACGAACGAGCCGCCTTCCGGCAGCTGCGAGCGCATCGCGAGCGCTTGCGCCAGATCGTCGGCGACGAACGCGAGGCCGAGCCAGTCGTTCAGCACCGCGCGCAAACCGGCGTCGTCGATGCGAACCAGCGACAGCAGCGGGCGCAATGCGGGCGGCGTAGCGGCCGGCTGACCGGCCAAAGGCGGCGCGTAGAAAGCGAGCTTGGCGGGCGGCGCATCGGTGGCGAACGCCTTGACCCAGTCGAGATTCGACACTTCCAGCGCGGCGAGCCGCTCGCGCAGCACCGCCTCGAGCGCGGTTTCCCAACCGGCTTCGACATGCAGCTTCTTCCACAGACGCGGCAGGCCGTTCAGCTCGTGCTTCTCGAGCCACGGCTGGATCTTGCCTTCGGTCTGGACGTTTTCCTGCAGCTGCTTGAGCGCGGCAAGGCGCGCGTCGAGCTGATGAATCTGCGCGCTTTCCGACTGCACGCGCTCCTGCGCGGCCCGCCGTTCGCCGTCGAGGCGCGGCAGCGTTTCCTGCGCGTCGGCCAAACGGGCCTGGGCGTCATGGAGGATTTCTTCGTGCTCGGCGAGCTGCATGCGCAGGTCTTCGAGCTGCGCTTCGTCGGGGGCATCGAGACCGCCCGCTTCCGACTTCAGCCGCTCGTGACGCTGCTGCAACTGCTGCAATTGCTGGTCGGCATTGCGCTGATGCGCGGCTTCGAGCTTCAACGCCTGTTCGGTCTGCGCGATACCGCCGCGCTCGGCGTTCAACTCGGTCTGCGCATCGCGCCAGCGCGCTTCGAGCGCCGGCAACGCGTCGTGCTTCGCGGCGGCTTCGTCTTCGGCCAGCGCGGCTTTTTCTTCGGCGACGGCGAGTTGTTCCTCAGCGTCTTCGAGATCGCCTTGCGCCTTTTCGGCCTGCGACAGCCACTGCTCGCGCTGCGCGGTCAGCGCCGCGATCTGCGCCTGCACGCGGTTGCGCGATTCGACGATGAACCTGATTTCGGCCTCGAGGCGGCTGACTTCGGCATTCGCCTCGTACAGCGCGCCTTGCGCGCCTTGCATCGCGTCGCTCGCCGAGTAATGCGCGACGCGCAGCGTTTCGAGCTGCGCTTCGACTTCGCGCAGCTTCGCAGTTTGTGCTTCGAGGTCGATCTGCGCCTGTTCGATCGCGCGCTGCTGGCGTTCCTGCTCGCTGCCGGCTTCGTTCTTGCGCAACAGCCACAACAGACGCTGCTTCTCTTCGCCGTCGGTCTGCAATTCCTTGTAGCGCGTGGCGACCACCGCCTGCGCTTCCAGCTTTTCGAGGTTCGTCCCCAGTTCGCGGACGATGTCCTCGACCCGCGTCAGGTTCTCGCGCGTGTCGTGCAGACGGTTCTCGGTCTCGCGGCGGCGCTCCTTGTATTTCGACACGCCCGCAGCTTCTTCGAGAAACACGCGCAGCTCTTCCGGCTTCGCCTCGATCAGGCGCGCGATCATGCCCTGCCCGATGATCGCGTAAGCGCGCGGCCCGAGACCGGTGCCGAGGAAGATGTCCTGGATGTCGCGGCGGCGCGCCGGCAGGTTGTTGATGTAGTAGCTCGAGGTGCCGTCGCGCGTCAGCACGCGCTTGACGGCGATTTCGCCATACTGGCCCCACTGCCCTGCGGCGCGGCCGTCGGCGTTGTCGAACACGAGTTCGACGCTGGCGCGGCTACCCGGCTTGCGCGCGGTCGAGCCGTTGAAGATCACGTCCTGCATCGACTCGCCGCGCAGCTCGGAGGCGCGCGATTCGCCGAGCACCCAGCGCACGGCATCGATGATGTTGGACTTGCCGCACCCATTGGGACCGACCACTCCGACTAATTGGCCCGGAACCTGGAAATGCGTGGGATCGACGAATGACTTGAAGCCAGCGAGTTTGATCGAGGTCAGACGCACGGCAATATCGCTGATTGAAAAGGGAAAATAAAGGTGGCTCGCGAAAGCCGCGCAAGCCGTTTGCCGATGCGGCGAAACGGCCCGTGAAGCCCCCGCGAAACGGGCGCCAATCGCACGCGGTCAAGCGCGCGTCAGCCAATGAGGGGCAATCATACCATCGCGCGTGGACGGTTCTTACCGTCCTTACGGTCGGTGTTGCGGTCGGTGTTGCGGTCGGCGTTGTGGTCGGTGTTGTGGTCGGCGTTGTGGTCGGCGTCGCGGTCAGTACCCGGGCCGGCCTCCCGATTGGTCTGATCAGCCGGCCCGGCTCCGGTTCGATGCACCCAGCTGGACAAGGCGGAGGCCAGCACGATGCACGCGCCGCCCGCCCATTCGCGCGGACCGGGCGTCTCGCCGGCAAAGAGCCACGCGGACAAGGCCGTGATCACGATCTCGAACAGCATGATGATCGAGGCCCGGTTGGCCGGCACGCGCGCAAGACCGTACTGCACCAGCATATTGTTCGACGCCAGCAGGAAACCGAGGCCGAGCACCAGTAGCGCGGCGGTGCCGAGCTGCGCGCCGGCGGGCGGCGCCGGCATCGCTTCGAACAGCGACGCACACGCGCTGAAAATCGCCGCGCCGCCGAAAATTGTCGCAGTACGCATTTCGGGCTTCATCCCGGGCAGCACGCGGCTCGTCTTCAGGATCAGCACGTTGCTCATCGCGAAGCCCATGCCGCCGGCGAGGCCCGCCCATTCGGCGAGATTGCCGGGCACCGGGATGCCCAGTTGCGGCGACCACAGCATCGCCATCGCGCCCGCCAGCGACAGCGCGGCAAGACCCGCGCCCGACCACGTCAGCCGTTCGTGCAGGATGAAATGCGCGAACAGCGCGGTCCACGCAGGGGTGAGATAGAACAGCAGCAGCACGCGCATCACCTGCCCGTGGATCGAACCCCACACGAAGCCGAGATTGGTGATGCCCGCTGTCAGCGCCAGGGCCGGCAGCAGCCAGTGCCAGCGCACCGTCTTCAGTGCACTGCGGCGTACCAGCAGCACGAACAGACAACCGGCGCCGCTCGTCAGCGCGCTCGCCGCCGTGCCGGTTACGCCAAGTGCCGACAGCATGCGCAGCGGATACCAGATCATGCCCCAGACCGACGCGCCCAGCATGATCGCGAGCGTCGGCCAGCCATTGCGAAGCCAGTTGGTCATGGCGCGGCGCTCCCGCTGCTGTAGCGGCCGTCAGCGCTATTGCGGCTTTTGCCGGTTGTGCCGCCGGCGGCGGCGCGTTCGCGCCAGATTCGTCCGGACCTCGGTCCGAAACGTGTCGCGAAACGTGTCGCGAAACGTGTCTCGATTGTTGTGACGTACATTGCTGCTCCTGCTTCCTTTCACGCGAACCGTCCGCGGTTCGCGTCGTTCCCGCTGCTGCGCATTGCCTGCGCTGCCTGGCGGGTTGCGCCGGGGTGCGCCGCTTCCTGCGCGCGAGGCGCGCCGCACGGCTGCTGTGCGTCCAACGGCGGGCGCCGCCCGGGGGCGCCCCACGCCTGGCGCGCCCGGCTATAATCATCCGTTCGTCGCCGCTGCCGGCCGTTTCGCGTGTTTCATGCGATTCATGCATTTGGCGCCAGCGCGTACCCTGCATTCCCTCTGCGCCCATCCTCGATCAGGCCCGATCCGCCCAGTGAACCCGCTACTCGACTCCCTTCAGCCCTATCCGTTCGAAAAGCTGCGCGCGCTTTTCAAGGACATCACGCCGCCGGCCGGCCTCGCGCACATCAGCTTCGGCATCGGCGAGCCGAAACATCCCACGCCGGCGCTGATTCGCGACGCCGTGGTCGCCTCGCTCGGCGGTTTGTCGGCGTATCCGGCGACCATCGGTTCGTTGCCGCTGCGCGAGTCGATTGCAAAATGGGCCACGCAGCGCTACCACCTGGCGCCGGTCGATCCGGCCACCCAGGTGCTGCCGGTGTCGGGCTCGCGCGAAGCGCTTTTTGCGCTGGCACAAACGGTGATCGCCCCAAAACGGAAGGCGTCGGGCGAGCCTGCGATCGTACTCTGTCCGAACCCGTTCTACCAAATCTACGAAGGCGCTGCGATCCTGGCGGGCGCCCAGCCGTACTTCGTCAATAGCGACCCGGCGCGCAATTTCGCCTGCGACTATTCGGCGGTGCCGGCCGACATCTGGGCCCGCACGCAGCTGCTGTACGTGTGCTCGCCGGGCAATCCGACCGGCGCGGTGCTGACGCTGGACGACTGGCGCGAGCTGTTCGCGCTGTCGGACCGCTACGGCTTCGTGATCGCGTCGGACGAGTGCTACTCGGAAATCTACTTCGACGAGGCCAACCCGCCGCTCGGCGGCCTGGAAGCGGCGCACAAGCTCGGTCGCGGCTTCGAGCGCCTCGTGATGCTGTCGAGCCTGTCCAAGCGCTCGAACGTGCCCGGCATGCGCTCGGGTTTCGTGGCCGGCGACGCGGCGATCCTCAAGGATTTCCTGCTATACCGGACATACCACGGCGCGGCCTTGTCGACCGTGTTCCAGAGTGCCAGCATCGCTGCCTGGAACGACGAGGCGCACGTGCGCGAGAACCGCACGAAGTATGTGCAGAAGTTTTCCACTGTGACGCCGATGCTCGCGAAGGTGCTCGACGTACGCCTGCCGGACGCCGCGTTCTACCTGTGGGCCGACGTGTCGCGCACGGGCCTCACGGACACCGAGTTCGCCCAGCGCCTTTACGCCGACTATAATGTGACGGTTCTGCCGGGCTCGTTCCTCGCGCGCACCGCGCACGGCGTGAATCCCGGCCGCAATTTCGTGCGCATGGCGCTTGTCGCCGATGTCGACGAATGCACGCAAGGCGCACAGCGAATCGTCGATTTTTGCCGCGCGTTGGCGGGTTGAGTTCCGGGTTGAGTTCCGTAACCAGCCCCGCACCGCGTCCCCATCTTCAGACTTCAACTCTTCGATAAAGCACGCATATGTCGCAACAACTTCAGCAGATCATTGACACCGCCTGGGAAAACCGCGCCGACCTGTCGCCGAAAGCCGCCCCGGCCGAAGTGCGCGAAGCCGTCGCGCACGCGATCGAGCAACTGGACAAGGGCGCGCTGCGCGTCGCAGAAAAGAAGGACGGCGACTGGGTCGTCAATCAATGGCTGAAGAAAGCCGTGCTGCTGTCGTTCCGTCTGGAAGACAACGTGGTGCAACCAGCCGGCGGTTACTCACAGTTCTACGACAAAGTGCCGTCGAAGTTCGCCAACTACACCGCTGAAGACTTCGCCGCCGGCGGCTTCCGCGTCGTGCCGCCCGCCATCGCGCGCCGCGGCTCGTTCATCGCGAAGAACGTCGTGCTGATGCCGTCGTACACCAACATCGGCGCATATGTCGACGAAGGCACGATGGTCGACACGTGGGCGACCGTCGGTTCGTGCGCGCAGATCGGCAAGAACGTCCACCTGTCGGGCGGCGTGGGCATCGGCGGCGTGCTGGAGCCGCTGCAGGCCAATCCGGTCATCATCGAAGACAACTGCTTCATCGGCGCGCGTTCGGAAGTCGTGGAAGGCGTGATCGTCGAAGAGAACTCGGTGATCTCGATGGGCGTGTACCTCGGCCAGAGCACCAAGATTTACGACCGCGAAACCGGCGAAGTCACGTACGGCCGCATTCCGGCGGGCTCGGTGGTGGTGGCGGGCAACCTGCCGTCGAAGGACGGCTCGCATAGCCTCTACTGCGCCGTGATCGTCAAGAAGGTCGACGCCAAAACGCGTGCGAAGGTCGGCCTGAACGAGCTGCTGCGAGGCGATTGATGGCGCGCGGCACCAAAACCGTCGTCTACGGCATCCCGAACTGCGACACCGTGAAGAAGGCCCGCGTGTGGCTGGAAGAGCACGGCGTCGAGTTCGAGTTTCACGACTTCAAGAAGGCCGGCGTGACCGAGCCGCTCGTGCAGGACTGGCTGAAAGACGTCAAGCTCGACGCGTTGCTGAACCGTCGCGGCACCACGTGGCGCGGGCTGTCGGACGACATGAAGTCGGCGGCGGACACGCAGCCGGGCGCGATCGCGTTGATGATCCACAAGCCGTCGGTGATCAAGCGGCCGGTGCTGGTCGTCAACGGCCGCGTCAAGTCGCTCGGTTTTTCCGCGGACGAATACGCCACGCTGTTCGCCTGATCGGCAGGGCGATTTCGAACGCGACAAGGAAGTAAAGCGCAGGTAACGCGCGCAGATAAAGCGCAGATAAGCGCGGCCTCGCCGCGTTGCTCAAAAGCTGTTGCCGGCTGCGGTGCTCAACCGCCAGCCGGCATTTTTTCATTTCAAAGTGGCTTGTACTGAATCCATGTCCGGCACCCTCGCCCTTACCGAACAACTGATCGCGCGCGCGTCCGTCACGCCCGACGACCAGCATTGCCAGCGCCTCCTGATCGAGCGCCTGTCCGCGCTCGGCTTCGAGCACGAGACCATCGAATCGAACGGCGTGACCAACCTGTGGGCCGTCAAACGCGGCGTCGACGGCACCCGCGGCAAGCTGCTCGTGTTCGCCGGCCACACGGACGTCGTGCCGACCGGCCCGCTCGAACAATGGAATTCGGCGCCGTTCGAGCCGACCCATCGCGACGGCAAACTGTACGGGCGCGGCGCGGCGGACATGAAGACGTCGATCGCCGGCTTCGTGGTGGCAAGCGAAGAGTTCGTCGCGGCGCACCCCGCGCACCGCGGCTCGATCGCATTCCTGATCACGAGCGACGAAGAAGGCCCCGCCACCGACGGCACCGTCAAGGTCGTCGACGCGCTGCAAGCGCGCGGCGAGCGCCTCGACTATTGCATCGTCGGCGAGCCGACCTCGAGCACACAGTTCGGCGACACCGTGAAGAACGGCCGGCGCGGCTCGATGTCGGGCAAGCTGATCGTCAAGGGCGTGCAGGGCCATATTGCGTATCCGCATCTGGCGAAAAATCCGGTGCACCTGCTCGCGCCCGCGCTGGCCGAGCTGGTCGCCGAACGCTGGGACGACGGCAACGAATACTTCCCGCCGACCACCTGGCAAGTGTCGAACATTCACAGCGGCACCGGCGCGAGCAACGTGATCCCGGGCCACGCCGACATGCTGTTCAACTTCCGCTTTTCGACGGCGAGCACGGTCGAAGGTTTGCAGGCACGCGTGCACGCGATCCTCGACAGGCACAACCTCGAGTACGACCTGCAGTGGGCCGTGAGCGGCCTGCCGTTCCTCACGCCGCGCGGCGATCTGTCGAACGCGCTCGCCAAGGCGATCGAGGACGAGACCGGCATTGCGACCGAACTGTCCACCACCGGCGGCACCTCGGACGGCCGCTTCATTGCGCGCATCTGCGACCAGGTGGTCGAATTCGGCCCGCTGAACGCCAGCATCCACAAGATCGACGAGCATATCGAAGTCGCTCACATCGAGCCGCTGAAGAACGTGTATCGCCGCGTGCTCGAACAACTGATCGCCTGACCAAGGACTATTTGCGATGACGCTCCCGTTTTCCACCGTCCGCGACCTGCTGCGTTTCGCGGTGTCGCGCTTCAATCAGGCCGGGCTGTCGTTCGGCCACGGCTCGGCCAACGCTTACGACGAAGCCGCTTATCTGGTCCTGCACACGCTGCATCTGCCGCTCGATCTGCTGGAGCCGTTTCTCGACGCGCGTTTGAGCGCGGACGAAATCGACGCCGTGCTCAACGTGATCGAGCGCCGCGCCGGCGAACGCGTGCCGGCCGCGTACATCACGCAGGAAGCGTGGATGCACGGCTTTCGCTTCCACGTGGACGAACGCGTGATCGTGCCGCGCTCGTTCATCGGCGAACTGCTGCAGGACGGCCTGCAACCGTACGTGGAAGATCCCGAGCAGGTCGGCGCGGTGCTCGAACTGTGCACCGGCTCCGGCTGTCTCGCGATTCTCGCGGCGCACGCGTTCCCGAATGCGGATATCGACGCCGTCGATCTGTCGGCGCCCGCGCTCGAAGTCGCGACGCGCAACGTGACGGACTACCACCTCGATGACCGGATCGCGCTGTTCGAAGGCGATCTGTACGCACCGCTCGCCGAGCGCCGCTACGACGTGATCATCAGCAATCCGCCGTATGTGAACGCGGCGTCGATGCAGACCTTGCCCGCCGAGTACAAGCACGAGCCGGACATGGCGCTGGCAGGCGGCGCGGACGGCATGGACATCGTGCGCCGGATCATCGGCGAAGCGCGCAACTGGCTGACCGAAAACGGCGTGCTGGTGGTCGAAATCGGCAACGAGCGCGCGAACGTCGAGGCGGCGTTCGGCGGCCTCGACCTCGTCTGGCTGTCGACCAGCGCCGGCGACGACAACGTGTTCCTGATCCAGGCCGCGGATCTGCCGGTCTGACGCTTCATCGCTTCAGCCGGCGATGCGCGCGGCGGCATCTCAACGTCCGTCGCGCGCAACGCGCCTCCCTTCCCGCTGTTTTGCCGCACTGCGGTAAATCAAGCAGACGTTTGTCCGTAACGCACCCCCAACGCGTGCGCGTTCGGTAAGATGGGCGCGGTCGGCTGCCCACGGCGGCTTCAAGCCGCCCGGCAGCACCCCGAAACCCATCAGCCGCCTATGCAATTCGACCTGCTTCACATCGGCCCGCTGGTCGTCCTCGCCCACATCCTCGGCGGGATCGCCGCGTGCCATGCGATTCTCAACACCCGCACGTCGCAAGGCGCGATCGCGTGGGCAGTGTCGCTGGTCGCGATGCCCTATCTGACGCTGGTGCCGTACCTGTTCCTTGGCCGCAGCAAGTTTGAGGGCTACGCGGACGCCCGCCGCGTCGAGAACGAACTGCTGCGCACACGCTCACATCCGCTGGAATGGGACACGCAAGACTCTTCAGCGGGCCTGCCCACGGAGGAACTCGGCGCAAGCTTCGTGCATTCGTTGACGCGTCTCGGCGGCATGCCGTTCCTGTCGGGCAATTCGGTACGCACGCTGGTGAACGGCGAAGCGACCTTCGAGGCGATCTTCGAAGCGATCGAAGGCGCGCGCCACTACGTGATCGTGCAATTCTTCATCGTGCGCGACGACGCGCTCGGCGAGATGTTCAAGGACGCGCTGATCGCGAAAGCGCAGCAAGGCGTGCGCGTCTACTTTCTGTATGACAGCATCGGCAGCTTCGATCTGCCCCACCGTTACGTAGCGGCACTGCGCGCAGCCGGCGTCGAGACGCATCCGTTCGCCACCAATCGCCGCTTCGTCAACCGTTTGCAACTGAACTTCCGCAATCACCGCAAGATCGTCTCGGTCGACGGCGAGCGCGCGTTTGTCGGCGGACACAATGTCGGCGTCGAGTATCTGGGCGGCAAGCCGCCGCTTTCGCCATGGCGCGATACGCATATCGAAGTGCGCGGCCCGGCGGTTGCCAGCATCCAGTTCGTGTTTACCGAAGACTGGCATTGGGCGACCCAGCAGTTGCCGGCGTTCGACGTCCCGCCGTTCGAACCGGCCGGCGCAGGCATGCATTGCCTCGTGATGCCGAGCGGTCCGGCCGACAAGCAGGAGACCTGTTCGCTCTTCTTCGTCGAAGCGATCAGCGCGGCGCGCGAGCGGATCTGGATCACCACGCCATACCTCGTGCCCGACGAGGCGGTGTTCGCGGCGTTGCGGCTTGCGGCCCTGCGCGGCGTGGACGTGCGCATCCTGATTCCGAGCCGGCGCGACCATCTCGTCGTGTTCGAAGCGTCGAAACTCTATGCATACGACTCGGTGCGCGCAGGCATCCGGATCTTCCGCTACCAGCCGGGCTTCCTGCATCAGAAAGTCGTGTTGATCGACGGCGTGGCCGCCGCAATCGGCAGCGCCAATCTCGACAACCGCTCGTTCCGCCTGAACTTCGAGATCATGGTGATGACGGTAGACCGCGGTTTTGCCAAAGAAGTCGAAGCGATGCTACTGAAGGATTTCGCCCAGTCGCTCGAAATCGACCGCAACGATTACCAGCAAGCGAGCGCGTTGCGGCGCGTGCTGATGCACGTCGCGCGGTTGTTCTCGCCGATCCTGTAGCCGCCGCGCTGCCCGACTGCGCGGCGGGTTACAGCAGCTTCTCGATGTCTTCGGTAATCGCCTCGGGCTTGGTCAGCGGCGCGTAGCGTTTGACCACATCGCCGTCGCGGCCGATCAGGAACTTGGTGAAATTCCACTTGATCGCCTCGAGCCCCAGCAAGCCCGGCGCTTCGCCCGTCAGGTAGCGGAACAACGGATGCGCATTCGCGCCGTTCACGTCGATCTTGTCGAACATCGGGAAAGTCACGCCGTAGTTCTTCTCGCAGAAACCGCCGATCTGCGCGGCGTCGCCCGGCTCCTGCTTGCCGAACTGGTTGCACGGAAAACCGAGCACCGTCAGGCCGCGCGCCGCGTAGGTGTCATAGAGCTTTTGCAGGCCCGCGTACTGCGGCGTGAACCCGCATTCGCTCGCCGTGTTGACGATCAGCAAAACCTTGCCTTGATACTGCTCGAGGCTCACTTCCTCGCCGCCAAGGGTGTGTGCCGAAAACGAATAAATCGATGTCATGTGCTCTCCCCGTGAAAGCCGTCAGTCTATGCCAAAAGCTTCGCCAGTACAGTCGGCCGAATGGCCGATCCCGGCTGAGCGCCCGGTGTCAGCCCCGGCAGTCTAAAATAGCGGTTTTCTTCAGCCGGCCTCTTCGTGATCCGCTTTAATCAGTTCAGCCTCGCGCGCGGTACCAAGCCGCTCTTCGACAACACCACGTTCACCCTCAACCCCGGCGAAAAGGCCGGCCTGGTGGGGGCGAACGGCGCGGGCAAGTCGACGCTGTTTGCCGTGCTGCTCGGCGAACTGCACGCGGACGGCGGCGATTTCTCGATCCCGCCGACCTGGCAGATCGCCCACGTCGCGCAGGAAACGCCCGCTGCCGACAAGACTGCCCTCGCCTACACGCTCGACGGCGACGCCGCGTTGCGCGCGATCGAAGCGCGCATTGCCGCGGCGTCGGCCGCGCATGACGGCGCCGCTGAAGGCGAAGCGCACGCCGCGTTCGCCGACGCCGACGGCTACACCGCGCCCGCTCGCGCCGAAGCGCTGTTGCTCGGCCTCGGTTTCACGCTCGAGCAGACGCGCGAGCCGGTCAGCAGCTTCTCGGGCGGCTGGCGCATGCGGCTGAATCTCGCGCAGGCGCTGATGTGCCGCTCCGACTTGCTGCTGCTCGACGAACCGACCAACCACCTCGATCTGGACGCGATCGTCTGGCTCGAAGACTGGCTGAACCGTTATCCGGGCACGCTGATCGTGATCTCGCACGACCGCGAGTTTCTCGATTCGGTCTGCAACGTGACGCTTCACCTGGAGCAGCAGCAGATCAGGCGTTACGGCGGCAACTACTCGCAGTTCGAAATCCTGCGCGCGCAACAGATCGCGTTGCAGCAGAGCGCGTACGAGAAACAGCAGCGCACCGTCGAGCATTTACAGAGCTACATCAACCGCTTCAAGGCGCAGGCCACCAAGGCGCGTCAGGCGCAAAGCCGTGTGAAGGCGCTCGAAAAGATGGAACTGATCGCGCCGGCGCATGCGGCCTCGCCGTTCACGTTCGAATTCCGCGCGCCCGATTCCGCGCCGAATCCGATGATGGTGATGGAAGACGTACGCTGCGGCTATCGCAATGACGGCGTCGAGATTCCGATTGTCGGGAACGTGATGCTGTCGATCCAGAATGGACAGCGCATCGGCCTGCTCGGCGCGAACGGCCAAGGCAAATCGACGCTGATCAAGACGCTGGCCGGGACGCTCGAGGCGCTCGGCGGACAGGTGCGCGAAGGCAAGGGTCTGCGGATCGGCTACTTCGCGCAGCATCAGCTGGAAACGCTGCGCCCGGACGACACGCCGTTGCAGCATCTGGCGCGGCTCGCGCCGGATACGCGCGAACAGGAACTGCGCGACTTCCTCGGCAGCTTCAACTTCTCCGGCGAGATGGCGACCTCGAAAATCGCGCCCTTCTCGGGCGGCGAAAAGGCTCGCCTCGCGTTGGCGCTGATCATCTGGCAAAAGCCGAATCTGCTGCTGCTCGACGAACCGACCAACCACCTGGACCTCGAAACGCGTCACGCGCTGACCATGGCGCTCGCGCAGTTCGAGGGCACGCTGATTCTGGTGTCGCACGACCGGCATCTGCTGCGCGCCACGACCGATCAGTTCATGCTGGTCGCGAAACACCGCCTGCACGAGTTCGACGGCGATCTCGACGACTACCGCGACTGGCTGCTGCAACACGCGGCTGAACAGCGTGCGGCGCTGAAAGCGGGCGCGGCCTCGAACGGTGCGGATAGCGCGGACAATGGGGTCAACCGCAAGGAGCAGCGCCGACTCGAAGCCGAAACGCGGCAAAAGCTGGCGCACCTGAAAAAGCCGCTGCAAAGCCGCATCACGAAAATTGAAAAGGAAATGGACTCGCTCAACGCGGAAAAGGCGACGCTCGATGCATTCGTCGTCGATCCGGCGAGTTACGAGCCCGAGCAGAAAAGCAAACTGACGGAGGCGATCCGCCGTCAGGCAGATGTGAACGCGCGCCTCGAAGCGCTCGAAGCCGAATGGCTCGACGCTCATGAGGAACTCGAACAAATCGGCTAGCGGTACGCAGTTTCCAGGTCCGCGCCGGCATCGACGAGAGGTTGGCTTTGTCATCTGCGACGTCATCCATATCAGGGTCCGCATCAGCGCCGCCCGCGCTGCAAGGCCTGCGCGTGCTCGATCTGACGCGCCTGTTGCCGGGCCCGGTCGCCGCATTGCGGCTTGCCGAACTCGGCGCCGACGTGCTGAAGATCGAAGCGCCCGGCGCGGGAGACCCCACCCGTACAATGATGCAGTCGTCGAGCGACCGCGTGGCCGGCCGGCCCGGCGCGTTTTACCGGCTCGTCAATCGCGGCAAGCGCGAAACGCGGCTCGACCTGAAGTCGGAAGCGGGACGCAGCGTGTTACGCGCGCTCGCGGCCGAAACGGACGTGCTGATCGAAAGCTTCAGGCCCGGTGTGATGGAGCGCCTCGGCCTCGGCTACGAAACACTGCGCGCGGCGAATCCCAAACTGGTTTACTGCGCAATTAGCGGCTACGGCGCGAGCGGTCCGTTTGTCGACCATGCCGGCCACGATCTGAACTACATCGGCTACGCGGGCGTACTCGATCAACTGGCCGGCCGCGACGGCGCGCCGATCCTGCCGAACTTCCAGATTGCCGACCTGCTCGGCGGCGCCTTGAGCGCCGTGACGCGGATTCTCGCCGCGTTATGGCACGTGTCGCGCGGCGGCGAAGGCCGCTTCGTCGACGTATCGATGACCCATGTCACGCACGCGCACAACGTCGTCGCGCAAGTCTCGCTCGCCAATGAAGGCACCGCTCCGGTCGCCGGCGAAGGCCTGCTGAACGGCGGCGTGCCCTGCTACAACCTGTACCGCACGCTCGACAACCGCTGGCTCGCGGTCGGCGCGCTCGAACTCAAATTCTGGGAAACGCTGTGCATGGCGCTGGACCGGCCCGAATGGGCGACGCGCCACTGGAGTCTGGGTCAGGCAATCGGCGGGCCTGACGCGGCCGCGCTGACGCAGGAACTGGCCGATGTGATCGGCAAGCGTCCGCTGGAGGAATGGGTGCTGCTGCTGGAGCCGCTCGACTGTTGCGTGTCACCGGTGCTGACCCCGGCAGAAGCCGCGCGGCACCCGCTCTTCAATCCGCAGGCCCGCGCGGCCGCGCGCGCAGGTGAAAACGAAACCGAGGCTGAAGACGACGAGGACCGTTACGCCGGTTGAGGCAAGCGGCCGCCGCCCGGCACGTCAGCGTTTCGCCGCCGCTTGCCGCGGCAAAGTCTGGCGCGGCGTTTTTTCGTCGTCGTACAGCAGATGCTTACGGCCTTCAACGTGACGGTTGATGGTGGCCCGCACTTCCGCCGCCGTGACATGTTCGGCCACCACCCGCCGCGAAATCTGCCCCGTCGTGTCGATCCACTCGACAATCCGGCAAGCGCCGCCCCAAGGCTGGCGAATGGGCGCGGAGACGCGGCAGCCGCGCACCTGCATTGGCCGCTCGGCTACGGTTTCATGTGGCTGTTTCAAGGCGCAATCCTTTTTTCGGCATCAGAAGGGAAGCAATACCCCGCAGCTTAGGAAAAAGGAATGTCGGGTAGGTTACAGCCAATATGGAGATATTTACCGGGCATTACGCGGCGGAGCGCGCCTGCAGCCGTGACAGGCCCGTTTATTCGAGCGTGCGGACCCGGTCGATGGCTTGCTCGATCCTTTCGACCGCAATGACCTGTAAGCCGTCGATCGGCTGCTTCGGCGCATTGGCCTTCGGAATCAGCGCGGTCGAGAAACCGAGCTTGGCCGCTTCCTTCAGACGCTCCTGGCCGCGCGGCGAAGGCCGGATTTCGCCGGCGAGGCCCACTTCGCCGAACACGACCAGCCCCTTCGGCAACGGTTTGTTACGCATCGACGAATGAATCGCGAGCAGCACGGCCAGGTCGGCGGCGGGTTCGGCAATCTTCACGCCGCCCACCGCGTTCAGGAACACGTCCTGATCGAAGCAGGCGATGCCGGCATGCCGGTGCAGCACCGCCAGCAGCATCGCGAGCCGGTTCTGTTCCAGGCCGACGGCGAGCCGCCGCGGATTCGGCGCGTTCGCCGCGTCCACCAGCGCCTGCACTTCGACCAGCAGCGGCCGCGTGCCTTCCTGCGTGACCAGCACGCACGAACCCGGCACGGATTGTTCATGCTGCGACAGAAACAGCGCGGAAGGATTGGCGACGCCGCGCAGGCCGCGCTCGGTCATCGCGAACACACCGAGTTCGTTGACCGCACCGAAGCGGTTCTTGATCGCGCGCACCAGCCGGAACGACGAATGCGTGTCGCCCTCGAAGTACAGCACCGTATCGACGATGTGCTCCAGCACGCGCGGCCCGGCGAGCGCGCCTTCCTTGGTCACGTGGCCGACCATGATGATGGTGGTGCCCGACTGCTTGGCGATCCGCGTCAATTGCGCCGCGCACTCGCGCACCTGCGCGACCGAACCGGGCGCGGAGGTCAGCGCGTCGGAATAAACCGTCTGGATCGAGTCGATCACGGCGACGTCGGGCCGCTGCCCGGCGACGGTCGCCTGGATCTTTTCGAGCTGGATTTCCGCGAGCAACTGCAGTTCGCTGGCCTTCGAACCGGGCTCGAGCAGCGAAAGCCGCTGCGCGCGCAGCGCGATCTGCGCAGCCGATTCCTCGCCGCTGATATAGAGCGCCCGTTTATCCGCGGCGATTTCCGCAAGCGATTGCAGCAACAGCGTCGATTTGCCGATGCCCGGGTCGCCGCCGATCAGCACCACCCCGCCCGGCACCAGACCGCCGCCCAACACGCGGTCGAACTCGCTGACGCCGGTTGAAAAACGCGGCACGTCGGTCGCGTCGATATCGGCGAGACGCCGCACCGGCGCGCTTTTCGCGAGCGACTGGAAGCGATGCGTGGAGGGCGCTTCCGCCACTGATTCGACCAGCGTGTTCCACGCGTTGCATGAAGGGCACTGCCCGGCCCACTTCGGCGATTGCCCGCCGCATTCACTGCAGATGTACAACGTCTTCTGTTTAGCCACGCGCCCTTGCCTGTTGCTGTTCTATTGGATATCCGGCCGATAAGTCCGTGAGCCCGCCGATCGCTTCCGTGCTTACTTCCGTGCTTACGTTCGTGCCTACTCGGCGCGCACCGGCACGCGCGGCGCCACCGCGCACATCAGCTCGTAGCCAATCGTGCCGCAGGCTTGCGCGACTTCGTCGATCGGCAGCGACGTGCCCCACAATTCGACGCGCGAGCCGACGTTGGCAGTCGGGATCGGCGTCAGGTCGACGGTCAGCATGTCCATCGAAACGCGCCCGACGAGCCGCGTCAGGACCCCGTCGACGATTACCGGCGTACCTTCCGGCGCGCTCCGCGGATAGCCGTCCGCGTAACCGCAGGCGACCACGCCGATGCGCATCGGCCCGCGCGCCTTGAACGACGAACCGTAGCCGACCGTCTGGCTTTCGGCGAGGGTCTGCACGGCGATCAGTTCGGAGGCGAGCGTCATGGCCGGTTGCAGACCGGTGTCTGCGATCGCGGCGTTCACGCCGGACGGCGATGCGCCGTACAGAATGATGCCCGGGCGCACCCAGTCGAAGTGCGCGGCGGGATGCCACAGCGTCGCCGCCGAATTCGCGAGGCTGCGCGCACCCGCGATGCCTTGCGCGCCGCGTTCGAACGCTTCCAACTGATAGGCGATGCCGCGTTCGCTGTCGGCATCCGAGAAATGGGTCATCAACGTGATCTGGCCGACACCCTGACAGGCACGCGCGCGCTCCCACGCGGCACGGAATTTTTCCGGCACGTAACCGAGGCGGTTCATGCCGCTGTTCATCTTCAGTTGAATGTTGACGGGCTTCGACAGACGCGCCATTTCCAGCATCCGCAACTGTTCGTCCGAGTGCAGCGCCGTGGTCAGGCTGTAGCGGTCGATCACGTCGATATCGGTCGGACGGAAAAAGCCCTCGAGCAACAAAATTGGCCCGGCCCATCCCAATTCACGCAACTTCACGGCTTCTTCGAGGTCCAGCAAGCCAAAGCCGTCGGTTGCGCGCAGTCCTGGGAAAGCGCGTGCGAGGCCGTGTCCGTAAGCGTTTGCCTTGACGACGGCCCAAATCTTGGATTTGGGTGCGTAGCGACGGGCGACGGCGAGATTGTTGGCGAGTGCGGCGGTATGGATCGTGGCTGAGAGGGGGCGCGGCATGGGAAATTTTCGTAAAGACGCTTGCGAATCAGCAGCTTACAGGGCGTTTTCAACGCTCGGCAGCCCGCTGGGCGGTGCGGTCAAGGATTTTGCTAGTCCGAAACCAGCTATTTTCATGATATAAAGCCGTGCGCACAACCCATTTCGAACAGCATAAGCCCGGACGCCTCTCCCACGGCCGGGGCGGACAGACCGCAGCGAGGACAGCATCGCATCAGATGAAAAAAGGTTTTTACACCATCATGGCCGCGCAATTTTTTTCGTCGCTGGCCGACAATGCGCTTCTGATCGCTGCTATCGCACTGCTGAAAGATCTTCACGCACCAAACTGGATGACGCCGCTGCTCAAGTTGTTCTTTGTGCTGTCGTACGTCGTTCTGGCCGCCTTCGTGGGCGCTTTCGCCGACTCGCGTCCGAAAGGACGCGTGATGTTCATCACCAATACCATCAAGGTGGTCGGCTGCGTCACGATGCTGGTCGGCGCGCATCCGCTACTCGCCTATGGCATCGTCGGCTTTGGCGCGGCGGCCTACTCGCCCGCCAAATATGGGATTCTCACCGAACTGCTGCCGCCTGAGCGGCTGGTCGCCGCGAATGGCTGGATCGAAGGCACCACGGTCGGTTCGATCATTCTCGGCACCGTGCTCGGCGGCGCCCTGATCAGTCCGCACATTGCAGCGCCGATCCTCAGGCACCACATTCCCGCCGTCAACACGCCCGCCGAAGCGGCGATGCTGGTGATCATGGGGATCTACGTGATCGCCGCGCTGTTCAATCTGCGCATTCCCGACACGGGCGCGCGCTATCCGAAGCAGGAACGCGGCCCGATCAAGCTCGTCACCGATTTCGCCGATTGTTTCCTCGTGCTGTGGCGCGACAAGCTCGGCCAGATTTCGCTCGCCGTCACCACGCTGTTCTGGGGCGCCGGCGCGACGCTGCAATTCATCGTACTGAAGTGGGCCGAGGTGTCGCTCAACATGTCGCTGTCAGAAGCCGCGATCCTGCAGGCGGTGGTCGCCGTGGGCGTGGCGGCCGGCGCGATCTTCGCGGCCTCGCGCGTGCCGCTGAAGAAGTCGCTCTCGGTGCTGCCGGTCGGCATCATGATGGGCATCGCCGTGATGCTGATGGCGTTCTACACGCGCGACCTGTTCCCCGCGCATTGGGGCCTCTACTTCGGCCGCATGCACGTGCCGGGCTATCTGATCGTCGCGTATATCTTCCTGATGGTCGTCGGCGGGTTGTCCGGCTTTTTTGTCGTACCGATGAATGCGCTGCTCCAGCATCGCGGCCACGTGCTGCTGTCGGCGGGCCACTCGATCGCCGTGCAGAATTTCAACGAGAATCTCTCCGTGCTCGTGATGCTGTGCCTGTACGCGGTACTGGTGTGGCTCGACGTGCCGGTCACGGTGGTGATCATGCTGTTCGGCACGTTCGTCTGCCTGATGATGTGGCTCGTGATGCGGCGCCACCAGGCGAATCAGCGCGCGTTCGATTCGGTCGCGCTGATCGGCGAGGTCAAGCACTGACCCACGGCGGCCTGCAAGCGGCATCCCGCGCGCGTTCTCTTATTCCCGCCTTGCCATGACTCAACCGATTCCCAATGTGCTGACGATCGCCGGTTCCGATTCCGGCGGCGGCGCCGGCATTCAGGCCGATCTGAAGACATTCTCGGCGCTCGGCGCCTATGGCGCGTGTGTGATCACCGCACTGACCGCGCAGAACACGCGCGGCGTCACGGCGATTCACACGCCGGAACCGGCCTTCGTCACCGCGCAGCTCGATGCGGTGTTCGACGACATCCGTATCGACGCCGTGAAGATCGGCATGCTCGCGAACGCGGCGATCGCGCGCGCGGTGGCCGACGCGTTGCGCCGGCACAAGCCGAAGCACATCGTGCTCGACACAGTGATGATTTCGAAGAGCAATCACGCGTTGCTGCTGCCGGATGCGGTCGCTGCGGTGCGTGAGGAGTTGCTGCCGCTCGCCGATCTGCTGACGCCGAATCTGCCGGAAGCTGCTGCCTTGCTCGGCGTAGAGACCGCAACGGATGAAGCCGGCATGGTCGCGCAAGGCGAAGCGCTGCGTGCGCTCGGCGCGCGCGCGGTGCTGATGAAAGGCGGTCATCTCAGCGCGGCGGATAGTCCCGACTGGCTCGTGCAGGACAGCGGCACGCTGCGTCTGGGCGGCCCGCGCGTGCCGGTGAAGAACACGCATGGGACGGGCTGCACGCTGTCGTCGGCGATTGCCGCGCTGATTCCGCAACGCGACGATCTGGCGAGCGCGGTCGCCGATGCGAAGCTGTATCTGACCGGCGCGTTGCAAGCGAGCGACCGGCTCGAGGTCGGCAGCGGCGTCGGGCCGGTGCATCATTTTTATCGGTGGTGGTGAGGCTTGTGGTGGTGAGGCTTGTGGTGGTGAGGCTTGTGGTGGTAAGGCTTGAGGTGGTGAGGCCATGAGCCGGCGCTGCGAATTGGCGCCAGGGTCTTACCTGCCGTTCACGGCCTGTTACTGCCGCGCGTAGGCCTGCGCCTGTTGCGGCCAGTCGTCGGGGACGATGAACCCGCGCGAGCGTTCAAGCCAGCTGCCCGCGCCGTCATGGGCGAACGCCGCGACCATCGCCGGTCCATGTTGATGTGAAATTTGCGCAGCGAGTGTTCGCGCATCGACGAAAGCGATCTCCGCCTGCTCCACCGCCGCAGGCTCATGCCGCCTCGGCGCGAGCCACTCCAGACGCGGCAGCGCGCGCCACGCCTGTGCATGCGCGGCGGCAAAAGCCGGCCAATCGCTACGCGTCACCCACCAGCCGCGTCCGTGTGAAGGATCGAGCGCGGCCGGATCTGCCGGCGACTCGCCATGCCGGTAAAACAGCCAGCCTTTGACGAACATCTGCGGCGTCCACCGCCCCCCATAGCCGAGCGACGCGAATTCTTCGCGTGCGCTCAACGGCAGCTGATGATTCAGCAAATGCGCGAGCTTCAGGTCGAAACGATCCCTCAGATTCGGGCCGACGTAATCCGCCAGCTGCCCGCGACCGTCGCCGGCATGCAGATAGCACTTCACCGCCAATTCCCAGTGCAGTCGCGCGCCCTGTTGCGTCTGCACCAGAAAATCGCATTCACCGAGCGTAACGCCGGCGCGCCGCAGCGGCACGCCGGCCGCAACCAGCCGCGCAGCGGGCCCATGCCGCAGAAACCACGCGAGCAGACGTTCGGCGTAGCGGCCAAGGCGCGTGATGCGCGTCGCGGCGAGGTCGCGCTGCAATTCGGCCGGATCGGCGTCGAGCGTGCGCAACCAGTCGATCGTCGCACGGGCTTCCTGCGACGTGTCGAACGGCGTGGCCAGCGCCCCCACCGGTGGTTGCGCCCGCAACAAATCGGTGCTCAGCAACAGCCACGCCAGATCGCGCACCGCCGGGATGCGCAAGGTGTCGAGAAGCGTCTCGAGTAGCGCGGCAGGTGTGCCGGGCGCAGCGGCGGCTGCCGACGCTATCGGCGCTATCGGCCCGGTGGCCGCCATCACTTCGCTTCGTTCGAAGCCGCGCCGCCCGCCTGGCGCCACGTATCGCGCGCGAGGCACAGGTCGGCCCAGGCTTTCGCCTTGTCGGACAAGCTGCGCAGCAGATATGCCGGGTGATACGTGACGATGACCGGCACCCCTTCGTATTCGTGCACGCGGCCGCGCAGCGACGAAATGCTCGCGTCGGTCTTCAGCAGACTCTGCGCGGCGAAGCGGCCGAGCGCGACGATCAGCTTCGGCTTGACCAGTTCGACCTGGCGTTGCAGATAAGGCTCGCAACGCGCGACTTCATCGGGCTCGGGATTGCGGTTGCCGGGCGGCCGACACTTGATCACGTTGGCGATATAGACGTTGGTGTCGCGCGCGAGGGTCAGCGCACGCAGCATGTTGTCGAGCAGCTTGCCGGCCTGGCCGACGAACGGCTCGCCCAGGCGATCTTCGTTCTCGCCGGGCGCTTCGCCGATCAGCATCCAGTCGGCGTTGCGATCGCCCACGCCGAACACCGTATTCGTGCGTTTCTCGCACAGACGACAGCGTTCGCAGCCGGCGACGCGATCGCTCAACGCGTCCCAGTCGAGCAGATGGATCGGCAATGCTTCCGGCGTCTCGTGGCGCGGTTCGGCGCTCGCGTGGCCAGGCTCATCGGCCGGCAGATCGTCAAACCACGCGAAATCGTCGTCGGGTGGTGCTTCGCCGAACGAGGATGGCGGCGTTTGCCGTGCCGGCTCGCCACGTTGCGCAGGCGAACGGTGCTCGTCCGGCTCGCGCGCGGGTGCTGGCTGCCGCGGTTCGCTCGCGCGCATCGACGGTGATTGCCCACTGCCAGGCTGTGTTTGGCCGGACTGCGGCGCCTCGCTTGCGCGCATCGCCGGGCGCTGCTCATCGTGCGAACGCGCCGTTGCTTCCTGCGAGGTTGGTTGCCGATCGTCGCGCTGCTCACGGGCGGCCGGCGACGTTGACGGCGCCGTTACTCCCGGGTCCGCAGCCAGCGGCTCTTCGCGACGCGCGCCGGTGTCCGCGGCGCCAGCCTCGCCCGGCTGCGCATGGCTGGTCTGCGTGCCTGAAGCAAGCTCGACAGCCTCGGCGGACGCGACCACCGCCATCCCGCGACGCACCCACATCGGCGCGAGTCCGAACTCTTCCAGTACCGATTCATGCAGCGCCATCTGCGCCCTCCCTGGCAAACGAATAACGCATCACGATGGCGTCCTCCCGGCTGCGATGCCGCGCCGGATAATAGTTTTTGCGCCGGCCGATCGACGCAAACCCGAAGCGTTCGTAAAGCCGGATCGCTCGACGGTTGGACGGCCGCACTTCGAGCAGCAGGCCGTCGAGCTTTTCGGCGCGCGTGATGCGCACCGCTTCGCGCAACAGCGCGAGCCCGGCACCGGCGCCTTGCGCGGCGGGCGTCACGCACAAATTGAGCAGATGCATTTCGTCGACGACCGGCATCAATACGCAATAGCCGATCAGTGTGCCCGTCACATGACGCAGACAAACGCCGAAATAGCCATTGCGCAGCGAGTCGCCGAAATTGCCGCGACTCCAGGGAAATTCGTAAGCGATCTTTTCGATTGCGGCAACCTCGTCCAGATCGCCTTCGGTCATCGGCGACATGTAGCGGTCCGCGAGCAACACCCCGCTCATCTCTGGCCCTCGCCCTGATGCGCGCCGTGCGCCGCCTGCGCGGCCAGTTCGGCCTTGGCGGCTTTTTCAGCGACGCGTTCCGCCGTGGTTTGGGCGACTTTATCGCGCACATATTCCGGCGCGGCCTGGTCGGCGGGCACCGTGCGGCCAGCGCGGAATGCGCGTAGCGCCGCGTAAGCCATGGGCAACGCATGCGGCAGCGCTTCGCCGTCGACCGTCCGGGCCGCAGCGACGGCGGGCAGGCGCGCGCCGAAGGCTGCAGCGGCGTTGCCTGCCAGCGTAAACGGCACGCCGGGCAAGACGAGGCGCTCGGGGGTATCGAGCGAAGCCGGCTGGAGCGTGCGCCACTCGCCTTGAGCCTCGTCCCACGCGTAGTCGGCCCAATAGATTTCGTCCATGCGGGCGTCGAGCGCGGCGAGCACGCGAAGCGCCGATGGATCGTGCAGACGGGCGCTTTCCGCGCACGCGAGCAAGGTGCCGACCGGCACGACCGGCAGGTTCAGGCCGAACGCGAGGCCCTGGGCGACACCGGTTGCCGTGCGAAGCCCCGTGAACGAACCGGGCCCGGAGCCGAAGGCGATGGCATTGCAATCGGCCAGTTTCAAACCGGCCTCGTCGAAGAGTTCGCGAATCGCCGGCAGCAGGCGCGTGCTGGAAACCGCGCCGGTTTGCTCGTGACGGACCCAGATACGGGGTTCAGGAGCGGTGTGGACCGATGATTCGTCGGCGGCGAGAAGCGCTACCGAGCAGAATTCGGTCGATGTATCGAGGGCAAGAAGCACTGTTTGAGTCATGAGGCGTATTGTAATCGGCACCGCACGGGGGCATGGGGTTTTGGTTTTTTCTGCCGACGAGGCGCCGTTGGTCCGCCGTTGGTCCGCCGTTGGTCTGTCCGTCCGCGGCGTTGGACGTTCCTTGTTCTGCTTGCCTTTGGCCTACCGACCATAACGCCGCATGGCAAAAACAAAAACCCGAACAAAAACCCGAAACCGTTTGGAATAACCCCTCAGCCCCGCGGCGGCAACCAATTGTTATGATCACCGGCCAAGCCTGAAACCCAGCGAAAACCAGCCAAACCCACCCCCGCCCGGAGGGCAAAATCACAATGACGGACATCAACACCCAATTCATCCAGGCCCAGGAAGACGCCAGGCAATTGCCGGAGCGCCCAGGCAACCTGACCCTGCTGCGTCTCTACGCCCTTTTCAAGCAGGCCACCGACGGCGACGTTCACGGCGACAAACCCGGCTTCACCGACATCGTCGGCAAATACAAATACGACGCATGGGCCGCCCTGAAGGGCACCGTACCGGACGCCGCGAAGCAGCAATACATCGACCTGGTCGAATCCCTCAAAAGCGGCGCATCAGCCTGACCCAGACTCGCCAGGGTATCGGCAGTCAAAACTTTTTCGCCAGGAAATGTCCTAATAGTGGCGCAGTGCAACAAATATCTATACAATGCTGCCTGCGCTTCACTGCTTTGCCCGGCTTTCCTCTAGCGGCCTTTGCGGCGCAGCGCCTCGTAGCGTTTAGCTCCAATCCAGTTTAGAACCTGTCCCCTCCTGCCTAGCCCCCTACGGGCGATCATGTCCCAGGCTGGCGGCACGCCGTGTTGGCTTGTCGCATCCGATACAGCTTCTAACGAAAAGCTCGCCTTCATTGTCGCGAGCTGCCCCCGTTTTTCGATTTGCTCGCTGCTTCTTTGCTCGCTGAATCCGACGACTTGGGTATGCCGATTGGCGCCGACGTTTTAATTCCCTGCATCCTCCAGGATCGTTTCAAGGATTCTCATGACTTCGAGCAATACCCCCAGCAGCCCGTTGAACGCCATCGCCGACCAAGCCCTCGGTCTCGCCGACGCACCCGCAGCAGCCGCTGCCGCGCCGGAAGCCGTTGTCGCAGCGCCCGCCGGCCCGTCGTTCGCGTCGCTCGGTCTGTCCGCGGATGTCGTCTCCGCGCTGACCGCCGCTGGTTACCAAACGCCGACCCCGGTTCAGCAACGCGCCATCCCCGCCGGCATCGCCGGCCGCGATCTGCTGGTCTCGAGCCCGACCGGTTCGGGCAAGACCGCCGCGTTCATGCTGCCCGCCATCGAGCGTTTCTCGCAACTGCAAAAAGTGCAAGCCAGCCAGCCGCGTGAGCCGCGTCCGGCTGACGGAGGCCGCACGCGCCGTCCGCAACCGGTTGCCCGTCCGACCATGCTGGTTCTGACGCCGACCCGCGAACTCGCGATGCAGGTCACCACTGCCGCTGCCACGTACGGCAAGCACCTGAAGCGTCTGCGCACCGTCAGCATTCTGGGCGGCGTCGCTTACGGTCAACAGTTGATGCTGCTGGCGAAGAACCCGGAAATCCTGGTTGCCACGCCGGGCCGTCTGATCGACCACCTGGAACGCGGCCGTATCGATCTGTCGCAACTGCAGATCCTGGTGCTCGACGAAGCCGACCGCATGCTCGACATGGGCTTCATCGACGACATCGATACCATCGTTGCCGCTACGCCGGCCACGCGCCAAACCATGCTGTTCTCGGCCACGCTCGACGGCAAGATCGGTTCGCTGACCGGCCGTCTGCTGAAAGATCCGGAGCGTATCGAGATCGTTCAACGCCTGGAACAGCGCACCAACATCGCGCAAACCGTTCACTACGTTGACGACCGCGATCACAAGGATCGTCTGCTCGACCATCTGCTGCGCGACGCCGGCCTCGATCAGGCTATCGTCTTCACGGCAACCAAGATGGACGCGGACCAGCTGGCCGGGCGCCTGGCCGATGCCGGTTTCGAATCGGCAGCGCTGCACGGCGACCTGCCGCAAGGCGCACGCAACCGCACCATCCGCGCGCTGCGCGAGCGCCGCGTGCGCGTGCTGGTCGCCACGGACGTCGCCGCTCGCGGCATCGACATCCCGGGCATCACGCACGTGTTCAACTACGACCTGCCGAAGTTCGCCGAAGACTACGTGCACCGTATCGGCCGTACCGGCCGTGCCGGCCGCTCGGGTATCGCCGTGAGCCTCGTGCATCACGCTGAACAAGGCGCGCTGAAGCGCATCGAGCGCTTCGTGCGCACCCCGCTGCCGGTCAACGTCGTCGAAGGCTTCGAGCCGCGCAAGTCGGCTCCGTCGGGCAACGGCCGTCCTGGCTTTGGCGGCCGTGGCCGTCCGGGCGGCGGCAACGGCGGCGGCCGTCGCTTCGGCAGCGGTGCAGGCAAGCCGGCCGGTAACGGCGGCGGCGCTCGCAGCGGCAGCGGCAATGGCGGCGGCTGGGCCGGCAAGTCGGCTGGCGGCGGTTCGCGCGAAGGCTACGGCGGTTCCGGTTCGCGCGAAGGCTACGGCGGTTCGCGCGACGGCGGCTACGGTGCACGCCGCAGTGACGGCCCGCGTACGGCGCGCCGCGGCAGCTAAGTCGCGACTATCGAGTTGCAGTGCAGTCGGGCAGTAACCGGGCAGCAGCCATTCGCGCCGCCCGATTGCCGCAGAAGTCAGCTTGAAGAAAGACCCGGACGGCCCTGCGCCGTCCGTCAGTCGGAAGAAACCGGTGCTCATGCGCCGGTTTTTTTTCGCCCGTATTTTGGCCCCGCCAAATTTCACGATGTGGAAAATTTTTTTGCGTCGTAAAAAATCGTGCTGCAAGGCACAACAAGCGCTATTGCAAGATGGAAAACCACATTTCTTAATGCGGAATTAATGCAATAAGTCATTGATTTAAAACAAATATAAATATTGGAAAAATGCTCCCGGTCGGCTATTGCCCGACCACTGATTTGCCTAGACTCTTATATAAGACTTCACGAAGCGAAACGCGCCTGACCGGGCTAGCCGCTTCGACGAAGACAGAGTTCACCCATTTATCTACAGGCAACCAAGGAGCACATCATGTCCCGCGAACAACAAGCCAGGCAACTCCAACAGCAGTGGGAAACCGACCCGCGCTGGAACGGCATCAAGCGTACGTACACCGCCGACGACGTGGTGCGCCTGCGCGGTTCGGTGCCGGTCGAGCACACGCTGGCCAGGCGCGGCGCGGAAAAGCTGTGGGATTCGATCCACAACGAGCCGTTCGTCAACGCGCTCGGCGCGCTGACCGGCAACCAGGCCATGCAGCAAGTGAAGGCCGGCCTCAAGGCAATCTATCTGTCGGGCTGGCAAGTGGCGGGCGATGCGAACGTCGCCGGCGAAATGTACCCGGACCAGTCGCTCTATCCGGCGAACTCGGTGCCGCTCGTCGTGAAGCGCATCAACAACACGCTGACTCGCGCCGACCAGATCCAGTGGTCGGAAGGCAAGAACCCGGGCGACGAAGGCTACGTGGACTTCTTCGCGCCGATCGTCGCCGATGCTGAAGCCGGTTTTGGCGGCGTGCTGAACGCGTTCGAACTGATGAAGGCGATGATCGAAGCCGGCGCCGCGGGCGTGCACTTCGAAGACCAGCTCGCCTCGGTGAAAAAGTGCGGCCACATGGGCGGCAAGGTGCTCGTGCCGACCCGCGAAAACGTCGCCAAGCTGACCGCCGCGCGTCTGGCCGCCGACGTCTCGGGCGTGCCGACCGTCCTGCTGGCTCGCACCGACGCTGAAGCCGCCGACCTCGTCACCTCGGACATCGACGACAACGACAAGCCGTTCCTGACCGGCGAGCGCACCGTCGAAGGTTTCTACCGCACGAAGCCGGGTCTGGAGCAAGCGATCTCGCGCGGTCTCGCCTACGCGCCGTACGCCGACATGATCTGGTGCGAAACCGGCAAGCCGGACCTCGAATTCGCGAAGAGATTCGCGGAAGCAGTCCACAAGGAATTCCCGGGCAAGCTGCTGTCGTACAACTGCTCGCCGTCGTTCAACTGGAAGAAGAACCTCGACGACGCAACCATCGCCAAATTCCAGAAGGAACTCGGCGCGATGGGCTACAAGTTCCAGTTCATCACGCTGGCAGGCTTCCACGCGCTGAACTACTCGATGTTCAACCTCGCGCACGGTTATGCCCGCACGCAGATGAGCGCGTTCGTCGAAATGCAGCAGGCCGAATTCGCAGCTGCCGAAAAGGGCTTCACCGCCGTGAAGCACCAGCGCGAAGTCGGCACCGGCTACTTCGACGCCGTCACGCAAACGGTCGAACGCGAAGCATCGACGACCGCGCTGCACGGCTCGACGGAAGACGAACAGTTCTTCGACAAGAAGGTCGCGTAACAGGCCGCATGAGTCATAGCGCGGTCTGATCGCAAGAACGGCATGGCAGACAGACGGCAAAAGGCCCGCCAGAGGGCCGCCGTCAGGGAGGAGAACAACATGGCCGCAGAGTCAGAGCTCACAGGACCCATAGGGCCAAAGGGCCAGAGAGCCACAGGGCTGTAATCTTGGAGATAGCGCTCGCACAGCGGATCGTGCGGCGACGCATACCGCGCGCCGGCCTCATCGCTGGCGCTTTTTTTCGCAATGCGCCACGCACGCCGGGCCGGACCGGCAAGCTCAGCGATACACGATCACGGGGATTTTCGTATGCGCGAGCACCCGCTGCGTTTCACTGCCGATCAGCAGGCTGCCAAGACCGCGCCGTCCGTGCGAAGCCATGAAAATCACGTCGCAGCCACCCTGCTCGGCCGCTTCGATGATGCCGAGATAGGGCGCCGGATGCACGCTGGTACGGCTGTCGAACGCGACGCCCACGCGGCGCGCGGCCAGTTCCACTTCCCGCAGATGCACGCGCGCCTCGCGCTCGCTGCGCTGCAGGAATTCGGCCGGCGGCTCGATCACGACCTCGGAAAACGGCGAGTACGGATATTGCGGCAGACACGCGTAGGCCGTCACGCGCGCGCCGACGGCCTGCGCGAGATCGATGGCGCCGTCGATCGCTTTACGTGACAGGTCTGAACCATCGGTCGGAACCAGGATGTGCCTGAACATGATGCCCTCCGTCGCCATGCGGCTCGCCGCGCGGCGTCAGCGTCCAACGAGGCCCGGCATGAAAGCCGCTGCAATCGATTGTAGTGCGCCGAAATCACGCGCAAGGCACGCGTGCGGGTCTGTCCGCATATCGGAAACCCCTTGCGCGGCGTCGCCTGAGCTTGGCGAACGTCAGCCCCAGTAACCGGGATCGCTATACGTATGCTTGAGAAAATCGAGAAAGAGCCGCACCCGCAACGGCAAATGACGGCGCTGCGGAAATACCGCATGAATGCCGATCGGCGGCGCGGCGAACTCGTCGAGCACGCTCACCAGCCGCCCGGCGGCGATATCGCTGCCGACTTCCCACCACGAGCGCCACGCGAGGCCATAACCTTCGAGGCACCACTCATGCAGTACCGCGCCGTCCGAACACTCCATCGTGCCGGACACCTTGATCGACACGACCTTGTCGCCCTGCTGGAACATCCAGCCGCGCTGCTGGTTGGCGCTCGCACCGAGCGCGAGACAGTTGTGATGCGCGAGATCGGCCAGCGTATGCGGCACACCGCGCCGGCTCAGATACGAGGGCGAGGCCACGCACACGCGGCGGTTTTCGCCGAGCTTGAGCGACACCAGCGACGAATCCGGCAACTCGCCGAGCCGCACCGCGCAATCGAAACCCTCGTTGACCAGATCGACCATCCGGTCGGACAGATCGAGCGTGATCGACACATCCGGATGCGCGACGGTAAACGCGGGCACGAGCGGCGCGACGTGCCGGCGGCCGAAACCCGCCGGCGCCGACAGCCGCAAATGACCGCTCGCCTTCACGCCGCCCGCCGACACGCTGGCCTCGGCGTTCTGCATATCGTGCATGACGCGCTGGCAGTCTTCGAGAAACGCCGAGCCCTCGAAGGTCAGCGTGATCTTGCGGGTGGTGCGCACCAGCAGCTTGACGCCGAGGCGCTCTTCGAGCGCGTCGAGGCGGCGGCCGATGATCGCGGGCGCGACGCCCTCGGCCAGTGCCGCGGCGGACAGGCTGCCCTTTGCCGCAACGGCGACGAAAGTTTCGATCTGCTTGAAACGGTCCATGAATGGGCAGAGCCGGAATTGCGCATGAAAGTGATCGGTGCGGGTCAGATTAGGTGCATAAAAGTAAAAGATCAAGTGACCTTTACGCTCTTTTTTAGCACAGACCATCACTAATACAATCCATCCTGACCTCTGATAGGAGCGCACGGCAATGTCGGCCACAACGACACTCTTCCCCAAAGCAGTGATTTTCGACGCCTACGGCACGCTTTTCGACGTGCATTCGGTGATCGCTGCCGCAGAGCAGATGTTCCCCGGCCACGGCGACACGCTCTCGCAGCTGTGGCGTCTCAAGCAGATCGAATACACGCAACTGCGCACGCTCGCCGACCCCGCCGGCGCGCCCGGTGCGCACTACCAGCCGTTCTGGGACATCACGATCGACGCGTTGCGCTTCGCCGCGAAGAAGCTTCAGCTCACGCTCAATCGCGCCGCCGAGAAGCGTCTGATGGACGAATACGCGTGCCTGTCCGCGTTCCCCGATGCTGTGCCCGCGCTGCGCCAGTTGCGCGAAGCGCCCGCTGCGCGGGCGGGCACCAAAACCGGCCCACGGCCCGGTCTCGCGATCCTCTCGAACGGCAATCCGCAAATGCTCGACATCGCCGTGAAGAGCGCCGGCATGACTGGCCTGTTCGACCATGTTCTGTCCGTCGACGCCGTGCGCGCCTACAAACCCTCGCCCGCCGCTTATGCGCTCGGCACGCAAGCCTTCGGCGCGCAGCCGCGCGAGATCGTCTTCGTGTCGTCGAACGGCTGGGACGTGGCGGGCGCGACCTGGTTCGGCTTCACCACTTTCTGGCTCAACCGGCAAAACGCACCAGCCGAAGAACTGGGCGTCACGCCGCATGGCGCGGGCGGGAGCATGAACGATCTGCTCGCTTTTCTGAAAACCCTCGTGCCGCCCGAACGCAGCAACAACAGCGGCAGCCGCACGCGCCACAGCCCCGGCGCCTGACAGCTACCACTGCGGACCACACGACGCATTTCAACCGCATTTTCAACATTTGCATCTTTGCAATCTGACCGACCAAGGAGAAACCATGGCGAACACGCTTTCATCGTCGCAGCTGCCGCAGGGCACGGAAATCACCGCTGAGATCAAGCCGGGCTTTGAGGCTATCCTCACGCGCGACGCACTCGAGCTCGTCGCCGCGCTGCATCGCGCGTTCGAACCACGCCGTCAGGCGCTGTTGCAGGCGCGTGCGGAACGCACGAAGCGCCTCGATGCCGGCGAGCGCCCCGACTTCCTCGCCGAAACGAAGAGTATTCGCGAAGGCGACTGGACAATCGCGCCGCTGCCGCAGGATCTGCAATGCCGCCGCGTGGAAATTACCGGTCCGGTCGAACGCAAGATGATCATCAACGCGCTGAATTCGGGCGCGGATTCGTACATGACCGACTTCGAAGATTCGAATGCGCCGAGCTGGGACAACCAGATTAACGGCCATATCAATCTGAAGGACGCGGTGCGCCGCACGATTTCGCTCGAACAGAACGGCAAGTCGTACAGGCTGAACGACCGGATCGCCACGCTGATCGTGCGTCCGCGCGGCTGGCATCTGGATGAGAAGCACATGAAGGTGGACGGCCAGCGCGTGTCCGGCGGCATTTTCGACTTCGCGCTCTTCATGGTTCACAACGCGAAGGAACAGGTGGCGCGCGGCACGGCGCCCTACTTCTATTTGCCGAAGATGGAAAGCCATCTGGAAGCGCGCCTGTGGAACGACATTTTCGTCGCCGCACAGGAAGCCGTGGGCGTGCCGCGCGGCACGATTCGCGCGACGGTGCTGATCGAAACGATCGTCGCCGCATTCGAAATGGACGAGATTCTTTACGAGCTGCGCGAACACAGCTCGGGCCTGAACGCCGGCCGTTGGGACTACATCTTCTCGGCGATCAAGAAGTTCAGGAGCGACAAGGATTTCTGCCTCGCCGACCGTTCCCGGATCACGATGACTTCGCCGTTCATGCGCGCGTACGCGCTGCTGTTGCTGAAAACCTGTCATCGCCGCAACGCGCCGGCGATCGGCGGCATGAGCGCGCTGATTCCAATCAAGAACGATCCGGCAGCGAACGACAAGGCCATGGGCGGCGTGCGTTCGGACAAGGCACGCGATGCGGGCGACGGTTACGACGGCGGCTGGGTCGCGCATCCGGGCCTCGTGCCGATCGCGATGGAAGAGTTCGTCAAGATGCTCGGCGACAAACCGAACCAGATCGGCAAGCAGCGCGACGACGTGCTCGTCACGGCCGCCGATCTGATGGACTTCCGTCCGGAAGCGCCGATCACCGAAGCAGGTCTGCGCAACAACATCAACGTCGGCATTCACTACTTGGGTTCGTGGCTCGCCGGCAATGGCTGCGTGCCGATTCACAATCTGATGGAAGACGCCGCCACCGCGGAGATCTCGCGCTCGCAGGTGTGGCAATGGATTCGCTCGCCGAAGGGCAAGCTCGACGATGGCCGCAAGGTGACCGCCGAGCTGGTGCGCGAGTTGTCGGCGCAAGAACTCGCCAACGTGAAGCAGGCGGTCGGCGGCGATACGAAGCCGTACGAGCGTGCCGCACAGATCTTCGAGGCGATGTCGACCTCGGAACAGTTCACCGACTTCCTGACGCTGCCGCTGTACGAGGAAATCTGAGGCCCTTGAGAAGCCTCATGCATCAGCAACCAACGACGCAGTATCGGACCCGCTTTCGCCAGCCACGCAAGCGGTGAAAGCGGCCGGGGTCGCAAGGCTGACCGACCGGACGGCCCGACAGGCTCATGCTTGCCGGGCCGTTTTTTTGCTGCGTTTTTTTGCTGCGTTTTTTCGCTTCCGGTTAGCGCGTTCTGCGATGCGCGACCCAGTCGCCCGAGCGGATTTCCTGCAGGCCTTTGATGGCTCCGGGCGTCACCGGATAGAAACGGCAATTCACCGCGCTGCCGTCCACCTTCACCATGACTTCGTGCGCGAGGAAGATACCCTCGACGCCCGGATTCACCGCTTCGATTTCGTCAAGTACCGCGACCAGTTCATCGTCGATCTCGTACACGTCGCCTTTGACGTCGACGCCCGCTTCGTCGACGACGAGGCCCGGATACGAGCCGAAGTCGAACAGGTGTCCGCGCACAGTGGCCATGCCGAGCAGGTTCGGCGCGGCGATGTCGTGCAGCGCCGCCGTCTCGCTGATGTCGTTCACTTCACCGGCCCGCAACGTGCCGTATACAAAGACGGTTTGCATCGTCGTCTGCTCTCCTTGATTGTGGGTTCAGTTGCCTGCGGATTCAGCTCAGCTCAACGCTCGCCACCAGCACGCCATCGATATCCGCATAGATCCATTCGCCGGGGCGCACGGTCGCGCCCGGCAATTGCACCGGCACGCCGCGCTCGCCTGTGCCTAGCTTCTGGCCGCGTCGCGGACAGGTTGCCAACGCCGCCACGCCCACGTTGATTTCATTGAGCTCCAGCGTATCGCGCACGCAGCCGTTGAGCACGATGCCCGCCCAGCCGTTCTGCTCCGCGAGCTGCGCCAGATTGCCGCCGACCAGCGCGCAACGCAGACTCCCGCCGCCGTCGACCACCAGCACACGGCCCGCCCCCTTCTCTTCGAGCGTGGCGCGCACGAGCGCGTTGTCTTCGAACACTTTCAGCGTGACCGCCTCGCCGCTGAAGCACTCGGCACGGCTGAACAGATGAAAGACCGGCTCGAGCACGCGCAACGTGCCGAGCGACAGCTGGTCCTCGTGCGCATCGCACAAGTCCGCGGTTGCAAAGCTCATGAGGTTCTCCTTAGGGTCGGCGCAATCGGCACATTATGCAACGTCGGCTCTCACGCAACCTACAATGGGAAGCCCGTACCGCTTTTGGGGTTCGCGGGCCCTTTTGGGGTTGCGCGGGCCCTTTTGGGGTTGCGCGGGCCCTTTTGGGGTTGCGCGGGCCCTTTTGGGGTTGCGCGGGCCCTTTTGGGTTGCGCGGGCCCTTTTGGGTTGCGCGCTTCTTGAGCCGTCTATCTGGATCGATCTTCACCATGACTTCGTCCGCCGACTCAGACCAGTCGCGCTTCGTCCACTTCGCCGACATCCCGCCGGAGTTCCAGCCGACCTTGACGCACCCGATCCGCGTACGCTCGCGTCCGATGCCCTCAGGCTGGCGTATTGCTCGTCATACGCACGCGTGGGCGCAGGTGGCGTACGCGTCGCGCGGTGTGCTGCGGGTCGCGACGACCGGCACGACGTGGATGGTGCCGCCGTCGCGGGCGATCTGGGTGCCGCCGCATGTGACACATGAAGTGGTCGCCGTCGAAGACGCGTTCCTGCGCACGCTGTACATCACCGAAAACACCGTACCGCCAGGACTGGATACGCCCCGCGTGGTCGAGGTATCGGATCTGCTGCGCGAGGTGATCGCTGCGCTCGATACGCCCGGCATCTCGGCGACGCGCGAACAATTGCTCGGCGCGCTCGCGCTCGACGAACTGACGCGCTCGGAGCCGCTGCCGCTGTCGGTTCCGATGCCAAACGAGAAGCGCCTGCGCGCGCTGTGCGAGGCGGTGATTGCCGATCCGACTCACGGCGAATCGCTCGAGCAATGGGCGTCGAGCGTGGGCGCGAGTACGCGCACGATCGCGCGACTGTTTCGTCAGGAGTTGGGCGTGAGCTTTTCGCAATGGCGTCAGCAAGCGATTCTGGCGCGCGCAATTCCACTTCTGAGCCAGGGACGGCCGCTATCGCATGTCGCGCTGGAATTAGGCTACCAGAGCCAGAGCGCGTTCTCGGCGATGTTCCGGCGGGCGTTTGGCGCAAGTCCACGGGCGTTCATCGAGCGCGGTTCGGAACATCGTGCGGAAAATGAGGAACGTGGAGATGAAGAGACGGACGACGAGGCGGCTCAGGACCGGACAGATGTCTGAAGGATTCCGAGTGCTACCCGAATGTTCACCGAGCAATGCTGGCGCGATGCCGGCATCGCAAAGCCTCAAACGCGCCGCGCCAGATGGCGGATCGCGCCGAGTTGCGCGAGACGCGGCCCGGCCAGCTTATAGCCCTTGCGCTGGTAAAGCCGCGCCGCGGGATTGTCGACGAACACGCGTAATTGCAGCTCGCGCAGCCCGCGCTCACGCGCCCATTGATGCGCGATGTCCAGCAGATACGTCCCGGCGCCCAGCCGCCGATGTCCCTCGGCAATCTGCACGTCGCGGATATGCAGCGAATCGCCTTCTTGCGTGATGCGCAGGACGCCGATCGGCTGACCCTCCACTTCGAGAATGAAATTCTCCGACTCGCGCCAGCTGCCAAGAAACAGATCGCCACGCCAGACCAGATGATGCCGGCGATAGTAGCCGCCCATGTTGTTGCGAGTCAGCGCCTCGGCAAACTCGAAATCGTCCATGCTGGCCTGACGCAGATGAAACGGTGACGGAGCTTCGGTTGGATCGAACATGGCGGAACGGCGAAGATGAGTCGACTCAACGGTAAAACAGGCCACGCGTGCTGGCAATGGCTGTTTGTCCCGAGCATACCCCGGACGGAATCGGGCGCGGAAATACGCGCGAAAAAAGGGGGATCGGGATAGGGGCAGGCCTCGCGACCCGACCCCTCCCACACCACCGTGCGTACGGGTCCGTACACGGCGGTTCGGATCAGTTGGCCGGCTATTTGCGCAACGATGGAAGGCCGAGAGAGCCAAGATAGCGGTTGGTGAGGGCACGTTGCAGGGCGGGACTGTTACTCAGTCGCCATGCAGCGTGCGGGGAGCCGACCGTTTGGGCGGCCAGATCCCGATCGACGCCGCGGGCCGTCAGTTCCCTGAACCGTTTGGAGCTGTTCTTCCACTGTTTCCAGAAGACGAAGCGAACACGGCGTCGTACCCACTCATCCAGCCGTTGTAATGTGCTGGGCGTCTCACAGAAGCCGAAGTAGCCGCGCCACCCTGTAAGGTAGCGTGTCAGCCGCTCCATCAACTGCTCA
>NZ_JBYSWU010000030.1:0-84967 GCF_058781505.1 Paraburkholderia sp. FW306-2-2C-D06C
TGCGGATTGATCTCTTTCGCGTACTCGATGGTCTTCTGGATCGTGTCCTGCGTCTCGCCCGGCAGCCCCAGAATGAAAGTGCCGTGAATCTTGATGCCGAGCTTGCGGCAGTCGTCGCTGAAACGGCGCGCAATGTCGGTGCGCAACCCCTTCTTGATGTTCAGCAGGATCTGGTCGTCGCCCGATTCATAGCCCACCAGCAACAGGCGCAGGCCGTTTTCCTTCATGATCTTCAGCGTCGGGTACGGCACGTTCGCCTTCGCGTTGCACGACCACGTCACGCCCAGCTTGCCCAGCCCGCGGGCGATTTCCTCGACGCGCGGCTTGAAGTCGGTGAAGGTGTCGTCGTCGAACATGATCTCCCTGACTTCAGGCATGTTGTCGCGAATCCACTTCACTTCCTCGAGCACGTTCTCCACCGACCGCGTGCGGTAGCGGTGGCCGCCCACTGTCTGCGGCCACAGGCAGAAGGTGCACTTCGAGCGGCAGCCGCGGCCCGTGTAGATCGACACGTACGGATGCTTCAGATAGCCGATGAAGTAGTTGTCGATCGTCAGGTCGCGCTTGTAGACCGGCGCGACGAACGGCAGCTCGTCCATGTTCTCGAGGATCGGGCGCGCTTCGTTGTGCTCGATCGAGCCGTCGCGGGCGCGATAGCTCAGCCCCTTGATGTCGGCGAACGGCTTGCCCTCGGCCACTTCCTGGCAGGTGAAATCGAACTCTTCGCGGCCGACAAAATCGATCGCCTCGCTGGCGGTCAGCGAATTGTGCGGGTCGACCGCGACCTTCGCGCCGACCATGCCGATCAGCACCGAAGGCTTGCGCTTCTTGAGGTCCTCGGCGAACAGGGCGTCGGTGGGAAAGGACGGCGTGCTGGTATGGATGATCACCAGATCGTATTGCTGCGCGATCTCGAGCGAGGCTTCGACGGACAGGCTGTCGGCCGGGGCGTCGAGCACGCGGCTGTCGGGGATCAGCGCGGCGGGCTGCGCGAGCCACGTCGGATACCAGAACGAGCGGATTTCACGCTTGGCCTGATAGCGCGAACCCGCGCCACCATCGAAACCGTCGTACGACGGCGCCTGCAAGAACAGGGTTTTCATGAATGCTCAGCCTATCAGCTTTGGATGCAATGATTGAATATGTGAATGATGCTGTACCGGCCTGATCGCGCGCCGGTTCGTACTTGAATGCCTATCTGCCGTCGGACGCTTTCATGATCCTCGGGCGGGGCCGCGTGACGCGATTATCCACTGGCACGCGCTCGCCGCGCCACATCACGTTCGAGCCGAATGCCGCAGCCAGCCACTGTACAGCCAGCAGGATATCGCGCAGCGGGACCAGCGGCAGGTCGCGCCAGAAGGAGCGCGAGTGGCGCGCACTGCGCGCATGCAACAGCACGCGCGCCATCGCGCTCACGATTGTACCGATCACCATCGCCTTGGCCGCGAGCGGATGCAAGCCGGCCTCCGCGCCCGTCTGGAAACGAAGCGCAAGCAGCGCGCCGGCGATCAGCCACGGTGTCGTGAACGTGATGAAGAGGCTCGCGAAGCCGAACCGGTTGACTGACCGGATAGTGCGCAACCAACGTGTTTCGCGCTGCCACAACGTCGCGAACGTGGGTTCGATCACGTCGGTGGCCACCGTCACCTCCGACAGGACCGTGCGAAGGCCCAGTTCGCGGACATGTTCGGCGAGCCAGTAGTCGTCCGCCAGCGAGTCCTTGATTGCCGCGAATCCGCCGATACGGGCGAGGGTCGCGCAACGCAGCACCAGGGTCGCGCCGAATCCGAAGCGGCGCGAGCCGCCCGCGTGGGCGACACGTACCGAAGGCGCGAACCATTCGTTGATAAACAGCGCGCCGACGCGCGGCCAGAAACCGCCGACACCCTGTGCGCGATAAAGGCAGGTCACGACACCCACCTCCGGATCGGCCAGCGGTGCCGACACCGTTGTCAGGTAGTCCGGTTCGACAGCGATGTCGCTATCGGCAATCACAATGATGTCGTGCCGCGCCAGCCCGGCCATATTGATCAGGTTGCTGACCTTGAGGTTGCTGCCGTGCACGCTTGCATTGATCGCAAGCTCTATATCGATCTGCGGATACGCAGCCTGCAAACGCCGAACGACGGCAATCGCCGGATCGTTCGGCGACGACACGCCGAATAAAAGCTGGAAACACGGATGAGTCTGCTGACAAAACGTCGCGAGGTTTTCATACAGCCGAGGCTCCGCACCGCAGAGCGGCTTGAGCACGCTGACGGCAGGCGCCTGTCCTGGCGCGTCAGTGAGCTCGTCCCCGGTTCGTTCTGTGCGAAAGATGGGTGTAGCCAAAGCGGCAAACACGCCATAAATCATGGCGAAACAACACACAGTCATCAGCAGCCATTGGCAAGCCGACAGCGAATGGGCCGTCATTGTCCGCTACTCCCGGCAGCCCGCCGCGCTGCCGACGGCAAGCGACTCAAGGAATTTTCATAAGAAACGCAAATCCGCATGGTCTTCGGCTTCCCCTGCATATCTCTTCGTTCGATGTTTTTCGCTTCAGCGCGCCGCAACAAGCGACATGATTTTAATACTGTAATGTTTGAAATAAAACAAACAGAATTGAAAGACTGACGAGGGTTTGATTCACCCGCTCTTATGGGTCTGCTTCCTCGTTTCCGCCGCGCGCCCAGGGAGTCCGCATGCAACCGGACTTGCGCTCAAGCTGCCGCAGCCAGGCCGAAGAGGGGCATGCTGCCGGGCGCCGCAAATTCTAGCTATGCCCACATCGATTTTGAATGTCCGAATTTGCATTTCATCATTACATTAAATAGAGCCCACGGCTCTCCATTACCTCGAACGCATCATCTGAGCCGCAATACTGACACGAATCAATGGCGGCCGTGAAACGCCATACGCTGAATTGGCCTGGCCTATATTGCCGGGAGCGAGGCATTCGAAAACTGTCTCAAGACGCCAATTGCAGAGGAGAGAATGCACCATCCGTGCCTTTGGTGCTCGCGCCTTCGGGAACCCCGTGAACTGCTCAGAGACAAGGCAACGAGTAGCTGGCCAGGGCTCCCTTCGGCGCTCATTGGCGTGCGGACGACTCCACGTTCGGGGGCTGTTGCCGGTTGAATTGGTGTTCAAGACGAATCCGGAGTCCTTTATCGAGCCGCAACAGCTGTTCGCGCACGGTTCGGACGCGGAGTTCGCTGGTGCCTTGCAAGCTGATTCGCTGGTCCAGCAGATCTCCTCTGCGTACTATCGTCCAGTCGGAAACGGAAGCTTGCTCCTCTTTTATGCAGTCCAGAATCTGATCGACGATGTCCAGATCCGGACCGGATACGACGTTCAGGATATGGGTCAACTGAAAACCCGGCAGGCAATGTTCGAAATCGTCCTCAGCACCACCGGCGCTGGTTGAGGAAGATGGGCAAGATGTTTCGTGATGCATAGCGACTCCGGAAAGAGATGAATCGAACCGGTGCAAGCTATGTCGCTCCCGCTTCGTTGCCGACTATCGGCCGCATTGCCTTAAAAGAAGGCTTCCACCTTGCCTGGGAGGGGCAGGTTGGCGTCGGCGTGATTCCGACTCTGAATGCAGTTTTCGATAATAGCAAAAATTCGGGCAGCCCGTGTTCTGCGCAGCGAACGGCTTGATCCAGATTCCGCGGCCCCGCGCTGTCACACGCTCATGCTCGTGAGTGCGCTCTGGACCGCCGGCAACACCTGATTGCGCTTCTTCCAGCGGACTACAGGAAATTGTAGCGAAAAGCGGGAAACTGCGTTCGCGAAATCGCCAATGATCATTCGCGCGGAATAGCCGATACTCCAGCGGCACGTTCTACCTGATTCGCCTTGTACTTCCGATGCAACCCGGCGATCGCGAAGTATCGGCAGCTTACCCCTATGTCCATCCCGTACCTATTTACGCAGAAGAAACCTCGCGGATCTCCGCTCACCGCAGCGCATGTTCTTGCCGCGATTCGCGCGAATGTGAAGCGAAGCTTCCTGTCCTGTTCAGCTGTCGGCCTGATAGCGGCAGGTGTCGCCACTGGCTGTGCGTCGGTGACCGACGTGGTGGCGAGCGACAAACCCGACGTCTACATGGTGACGGCGCAGGCGACCGGCACCAGCCTCGCCTGGGCGCACGCGCACGAGAAGGCGGTGTCGGCGGCGGCCAGCTACTGCAAGCAGAAGGGGATGCAGCCCGCGATCGAATCGGAAGTGACAAGCGGCGTGAGCCATCTCGAGCAGCATAGCGCCACCGTATCGTTCGAGTGCCACCCGCAGACATGGGCTTTCGCTCCTGGCGCTGCGCATTGAGCACGTGGCGCCCGGTGCATGACAAAAACGATAGTCGGCCTGGCAGGCTGGAGAAAATCTGCAGCCCGGCGGCTATGCGCCGCTGGGTTGATCCTCAATGCCATCGTGTTGGCACGGTTCGTTTTCCTGGCATGAAAACACTTTGCAGGAAAGTCGTCTGGACAAAGTGTTAAGGCAGTTGGAATCGCGTTGCGCTCGTGTGCTTGTCATGTCTCGGAGCGCCTCAATCTCATCGATACGGAAAACCGTTCGGCAGGGTGGATGCTAATCGACACCTCGAATGCGACACCTGACGAGTCAATGTATCGACGCACAATTTCCAGCGCCGCCGTGCCTGCCGCCACCTGCAACCGCGCGGCCATCTCCGGTGAGACGTTCACCGCCTGAACGTTCTGCTGTATCTCCGCGACGCATCGGCCGTAGCGAGCCTCGATGAGCGAACTGATCAGCGTGTCCGGTTCGGCCGGGGCCGTCTCGGCGATATCGAGGTAGGCCGGGTCGATATAGACGTCGGTCCAGCCGACCGGCGGCTGCTTCCTGTCGCGATCGACGCGCAGGCTCGACACGCGCAGCCAGTGCGTGCCTTGCTCGCAGCGCAAGACGTCGGCCAGCTGTCCGACGGCCAGGATCTCCCCGCTCGACTGCACCACACGCAGGTGCTCGGAGCCGAACTGAACAAGATCGTCTATCGACGCAAGCGAAGGCCGGAAGTCGTTTTTCGGCTGCGCCGACTCGACGCGCGTACCCGCATTCTTGCGCCGGGACACGAAGCCAAGCTGCTGAAGTTCATGTAGCGCGGCGCGAACGGTGTGCCGGCTGGTCTTGTACTGGTCGCGCAGTTCAAGTTCGGTCGGCAGGTATGACCCAACCGGGAAGCGGCCTGACGCGATGGCTTCGGTCAGGTCGCGTGCGATGTCGGCGAAATGCGGCCTGTTCATCTTTCTCTGCAAAATTCTCTGCAAAACGGTCGCTTCGGATGCGCCAGGGTTAATCATAGCTTGATCTATATGTTCGAACATAATATGTCCGAACATGTGAGCACCAGTACGGGCTTTGAACTGTCCCGATTTCGATTCCGCTTTTCCGTTACCCCGCTTTCCCAGAGGTCATCATGACGAGCGTCTTGCCGCTCAATTCGTCCAGGCCGACTTCAGCGGATGAATCTCGATGGAGTCGAGCGTCGCGTTTCCATCGGTGGCAAAGAGCGCCAGCCCATCGCTTGTCGCAGACGGGAAAATCTGCGTGGTCAATACAGCTTCGCCATTCCCGGCGAAAACCTCCACGGATGACCAATCCACCAGTACGCGCAGCGTGATGCGCCCCTTTGCATCAGGCAGCAGCGGGGCAGTGTAGCGGCCCGAGAAGGTGGGATCGAAGTTGACCTGCCCCGACTTCGAACGGTCCACGAAAACCTGCCGTGTCTTGACGTCGTAGCCGATCAGCGTTTCTTCCCCGTTCGAACCCGTCCGGACCTTGATGCCGAACTGCGAAGCGCCGCCGGGCGAGAATTGAGCGGAGATATCGAGCGTCTTGCCCGTCGCGCCGCCGGGCATCGCTGTCGTACCGGGAGCAATAGTGTATGAGCCCGCAGGACCAACCAGTGCATTCTGCCAAAGAGACGTCAGGTTCGAAACCGGTTGCTGCACGAGGCGGACCTGGCCGTTGATCGTGCGCAGGCTGAACCGACGCGGAATGCTCATCGCGCTGCGCCAGGGGCTGGTAGGGATGTTTCCGCCGTAGTTCCAGTTATTCATCCAGCCGATGCCGATGCGCTGGTTCTCGGGCAGCCCGTTCCACGAGCCGGCCGCATAGAAGTCCGGACCGTAGTCGACCCAGTTAGCCTCCTGTTTCGGAACGTCAGAAAAGACGAAGTCGTCCGCCAGAATGTGGCCCCAGCCGCTCGTATTGTTATCGACGATCTCGATCTTCGCACTTTGCCCACGATACCCGCTGACATCCCAGCTTCTCCAGCCGAGATGTTCGGAGTTGGAACCTGTGGTGCTCTGCACGACCTTGCCGTTGATCACCAGGTTGATAGCGGCCTCGGTGTCGGCGGACGTGCCATAGGTGGACGGGTCGTACGGATGGTAGCCGCCACCGGCAAGGAAGTTGACGTAAGGCTTCCAGATCGTGAACTCGGGCGATGTCAACGTTCCTGTGGTCGCGTCTCCGTTGACGTAGGTGTTGACGAGATGATTGCCCTGGAACCCGCTGACCACCTGCTGGTTGGGCAGCGTTCCGGAAGCGGGCGCGGTTCCGGCAAGGCCGCCGGTTGCGGTCCATCCCATCGCGCTATAGCTCGATCCTTCGAAATCCTGAAAGACGATGCTGCCGGGCGGCGGCAGAGTATCGATTGTACTGTCGGCAATAAAACTCGTGCCGTCGAACTTGCCGATAAAGTACTGCGTACCGGAACCGCCGGGCAGCGATCCCGGATTGATGCCCAACATAAGCACCCACTTTTCGTTTTGCGGGTTGCCGTCGACCGGCAGCGGGAATAGATCCGGACATTCCCACAGACCGCCGACCGCGTTTGCGGGCCCGAACTCGCTCATGAAGGTCCAGTTCTTCAGGTCCGGCGAAGAGAACAGAACCAGCTTGTGCAGCAGCGCCAGAGAGGCGACCATGATCCATTTCCCGCTGGGCGCATACCAGAAGACCTTAGGATCCCGGAAGTTCTGATATTCGCTCTGATAGGGGCCGGGCGGCGGCGCGATGACGGGGTCTCCGGCGTACTGCGTCCAGGTCTTTCCCTGATCCTGACTGTACGCAATCGACTGAGACTGCTGACCGGCCTGAATGACGGTGCCGTTCGGGAGCGTCTGGGCGATCGGGTAATTGCTGGTGTAAATCGCGACGAGCGGCGGATTGCTACTCGTTCCGAAGCCGCTGGTGTTACCCGCATCCACCACGGCGCTGCCGGAGTAGAACATCTGGCTGACCTGGCCACTGGCGTCCGTCGTATAGTCGAAAGCGTCGGGAAGTTGCTTCCAGTGCAGAAGGTCGGGGGCGATCGCATGTCCCCACGACATATTGCCCCAGGTGATGCCGGTCGGATTGTACTGAAAGAACAGGTTGAACGTGCCGTTGTAGAAAACCATGCCGTTCGGGTCGTTCATCCAGTTCGTGGCCGGCGAAAAGTGGAACTGTGGGCGGAAGGGCTCGCTATAGGTCTGCGCGAGGGTGGGGATCGCCGTCAGTGCAAGCGCGACGGCAAGCAGCATTTTCGTCTTTCTCAGTTTCATTTGTCTTCGTCTCCTGATATTAGACCTCGTGTCCGTTACGGCGGCAGGCACGAACCGGCAACCGGCTTCAAGCGAAAGCCGGATTTTTATGTGTTGTCAATCAGTTATGCGATCCGGAAAGTGGCGCCCGGATCACTGCCTGTAACTTTTCAATCAGTTTCCCATGCATTTCTGTTTAGTACGTAATACTAAACAACTGGGGCATATCAAATCAAACTCATGCGTTTTAACCGCTTTCGGTCTGATTCTCGCTTCGCGATCAGCTCATAACGATGCTGGAGGCAGGATCAGGAAATGAAAAAAAATCCCGTGAAGCCACAGTGCGCGCGCGTCCATCGACGCATTGCGCATGCCGCAGGGCAGGGCAGCCAATGGGACCGTTATGCGATGGCGGTCACACGCAGCCGCATGAATTGCGGACATGAAACGTCGGGGCGAGCTGAACGATCTGGCGGTTCCCGTCCGGGTCTGCGATGCGCCTCATCAGCAACTCCACGGCGCGAGCACCCAGATCCTCCAGCGGTTGCGCCATGACGGTCAAGCGGGGGTTGAAATAGTCCGCCCAGTCAAAATCATCGAATCCCACCAGCGCCATTTGACGCGGCACGTCGATATGCGCATCACGTAGCGCATGCATGGCGCCAATGGTCATCAGGTTGTTCGCCGCCACGATTGCAGTGGGAGGGCTATCGAGCGCAAGGAGACGGCACGTCGCGACACGCGCCGCTTCGATGCCCGATTGGCCGCAGCAAACCAGAGATGCTTCGAACGGCAAGCCTGCCTCCTCAAGTGCGGCCCTGTAGCCGTCAATGCGTTCGTGAGTCGTGGAAAGCCCATGCGCACCGGAGATCAAGCCAATCCGGCGATGTCCATGTCCAATCAGGTGCGAGGTAAGTTCCATTGACGACAGCTTGTTTTCGACGCCCACCTGGTCCAGTTCGCACGACATGGAACGATCCATCAATACCGACGGTATCTTATTGACGCGGAGATACTCCAAGGTCCGGAATTCCGGATCAGGCGCAGGCACGAGCAGAACGCCGTCGACGCGGCGTTGGTGCAAGGCGCGAACCACATTCAACTCCTGCTCGGGATCGTCGTGGGTATCGGAAAACAGCGTCATCAGTCCGTGTTCTGTACACGCAGCCTCGATCGCCCGGATGGTTTCGCCAAAGTAGTGGTTCGTCAATGCGGAGACGGCCACCCCGATCGTGCTGGAGACCGAACCGGCGAGCGCGCGCGCAAGCGTGTTCGGTACGTAACCGATCCTTTGCATGACGTCCTTGACCGCGCGCGCGGTCTTTGGACTTACCTTGCGCGTACCGTTCAGGACGTGAGAAACCGTCGATACCGAGACATTCGCCGCTCGTGCGACATCTTCCATCGTGCTCAACTCAGCCGACTCCTTGACGAATCGTGTCGAACACCGAACGCGCACGCGCCACGCCGGAGAGTTGGATGGGCCGTGCTGGCACGCTGCTACCGTGCGCCGCAATGGCATGCGTACGGTCCGTTCAGTTTTTCGCTTTACCCAACTGCGTGGTGAGAATGCATGTCGTCTGGGACACCAGGATAGTAGGAAAGGGAAAGCGCTTGCGCAAGCGCTTTCGGATAGTATTTTCCCTATCTGTGGGGCTTTGGCATCCCCGTGATTGGAACGTCCGGACGTATCTGGCTTGTATTCGTCATGCCGGGCATATGCAATTTTTTGTATCGGCACGGCGTCCAGATACATTGCGACACAAATCGATGCAGGCGCCGCGCTATATAGTGGACGTCAACTTAACGCGGAGAGCTATATGAGCGCCGATGCATTGCATGGGCCCACTGCGGCGCAGTGAAATTCAAAGTCCGCACGGCCGTTGTTCCAGCGACGCGTTGCAATTGCAGCCTGTGCCGCCGCAAGGGCGCATTGATGGGTCCCATGTTCGCCGCGCACGGGCTGAAGATTCTGAGCGGCGAAGACGCACTCACGCTGTATCAGTTCAATACCCGTGTGGCAAAACACTACTTCTGCAAACATTGCGGAATCTATCCGTTCCATCACGCACGCAAGGACCCTAAGCTGTGGCGCGTCAATATCGGCTGCCTGGAAGGTGTCGATCCGTACGCGCTCGAAGCCGCCGTGGCCGATGGCGCGAGTCTCTCCGTCGTGGGAGACGCATGAAACGCCTACCGGCGATTGCCGCATTCCTTGCGTCACTAACGCCGCAGTTCCGACATGATCTTTTCGGCGAGAAAGTCACATGGCGGCCGCTTCGATTTCGCACTCCGCGCAAGTATTAGTTCCAGCGCGGCGATCTCGGGCAAGCCCTGCGCATGGCCGAGCAAGGTAAGGTGGGCGGGAACCGCACATCGCGCGAGCGGCGCCACCGCGAGTCCCGCTTCGACCATGCTGAGAAGGCCCAGCAGGCTCGGGCTCTCGTAAGAGGTCCGATAGGTGATCTTCGCCTGTTCAAGACTGCGGATCGCGTTTTCTCGAGCGACGCTGCCCGGCAGGAACACCGCAATCGGCAGCGGCCGCTCGTGCCAGATGTCATGCGCGCTGGGCGCCGCGGCCCAGACCATCGGTTCGAGTCGGATGAACTCACCCGAGAGGCCTTTTACACGTGTCGCGCAAACCAGGTCGACCGATCCGTCCTTCACCATGGGCGCGAGCGCCACGCTCGGCAGTCCGACGACCTGAATCTCGACCTTCGGGTAGGTGGCGGAAAATTTCTTGAGGATCGACGGCAGCAGTGACGACGCGTAGTCGTCTGGCACACCGATGACGACTCGGCCGGTTACGTCGGGACGGACCACCGCCGCCCACGCTTCATCGCGCAGAGCGAGCATACGCCGCGCGAACGTCAGCAAGACCTCGCCATCTTGCGTCGGGATAACGCTTCTCGGCTTGCGCACGAAAAGCGGCTTGCCGAGCGCGGTTTCGAGCGTCTTGATCTGCATGCTCACCGCCGATTGCGAGCGATGGACGACTTCCGCCGCGCGACTGATGTTCCCCGTATCGGCCACAGCCACAATCATTGTCAGAACGTCGAGATCAAGTGTCTTCATTGGTATCAGATAAATCGATAGATACCATCAATATTACGCGATTTTCTTAGATTGTTGCGTCGTGCATAGTGCTGGAAAGGAGCCCATGTATGAACGCGCGAACCGACCCTTCAATACTTGCCGTCCCGGAGTTGTGCTTTGCGACCGTCCCCTCCGGCATCTGCGTGCCCTATATGGTCTGCGGTTCCGGAGAGCCGCTGCTTTTCGTGCACGGATCGCTTTGCGATTACCGCTATTGGAGCAGTCAAACAGGTTTTCTTTCGAACCATTTCCTCTGCATTTCAGTCAGCCTCAGCCACTACTGGCCGGCTGACGATGCCTGCATTCAAGGAGAATTTGGCTGGAAGACGCATGTCGCGGAACTCGCCGAGTTCATTGCGGCAATGGACCTCGGGCCGGTTCATTTGGTAGGGCACTCGCGGGGCGGGTGCGTGGCATTCCACGTGGCGCGCGAGTACCCGCGGCTGGTGAAAACGCTGACGCTCGCTGATCCGGGTGGCCCGTTGCAAATCGATGAGACGCCGGAAGCAGCGTTGCCACCTGCGACCAATGTACTTCGCGCCAAAGTCGCTGATTTAATTGAAAGCGGTGCGATTGACGCCGGACTGGAACTTTTCGTCGATTCGGTGAGCATGCCCGGCTTCTGGCGCAAGAGTCCCGCCAGTTTCCGCACGATGGCGATCGACAACGCCGCCACGCTTCCGAAGCAGTTTCGCGATCCTTTGCCAGCGTACTCACGTGACGCAGCGCGTGATGTGAAGTGCAGGACGTTGCTGATCGAAGGGGAAAAGAGCCCTCGCATGTTTCGCAACAACGTTGAAAAGCTCGCGGATTGGGTCGATTACGCAGACAAACAAACCATTGCGGGAGCATCGCATGGGATGAACGTCGCAAACCCAGGGGTATTCAATCGGCTTGTCCACTCCTTCGTGAGTTCCTGATAGTGTCGATCGCCTTCATCGGCATCAGAGCCATCAGCCAGGCATTCGGCCGGCGACGCGCGACGCACGAGCCATCGGTGACATAGGCGGGACCTGTATACCGGGCAACGCGGATAACAATCAGAAAGAAGATCAACTATGGATCATTTCCTGCGCGCCAGCCTTGCGAGCGAGTTGCACGCGCGGCCGTTTCTCCGGATCGGCGGATCGGTGGCGCTCGCGCACTTTGCCATCTATTCCGATGGTGACCGTTCCATTCACGAAGAACTCCTTCGATCGCTGTGCAGGCTGACCAGCCTGGAGGTTCCAGTCGACGGAACGACGCATTACTCGGCACGCTGGAATGAGGAGAAGCAGTTGAAGTGGGAGAGGCACACGGAATTCTCCACCTTCACGTTTGTCGCGCAACGCCATGACGCGGACTACTTCTCCGATCTGCCGTCGGAACACGTTCCGTCTGAATGGTTTCGCGGTTTTGAAGGCAAGCGGTTCGTTGCGATCCGGATGGAACTCGTGTCGGGCGACGCAGCCGGCGCGGCACGCGAGAGCGTGCGGCAGTGGATCGACGGTCCCGTTCTGGTGGGCAGCAAGGTGTTGGGAGGCGGACAGGCTTACTGCGACTGGACCATCCGGCCCGACGGCTTCTCGCGGTTTCTCGTGATCGACGATGGCTTTCGGGAAGAGCAGGGCGGACGTCTCCTGCAGCGCCTCTACGAGATCGAGACATACAGGATGATGGCCTTGCTGGCGCTGCCGGTCGCCCGCGAATTGGGCAGAAGTCTCGACGAATTGCAGTCAGCGCTTCAGCCGTTAATGCGCAGCATGGACATGAGTCAGGGTCGCCGTAACGATGCCGAGCTGCTGGTGCGCCTCACGCATCTTGCAGTCCGCATCGAGTCGCTGGCGGGCTCGAGCGGGCGCTTCAGCGCGTCGCGCGCCTATGAAAAACTCGTGCTTGCCCGTATTCAGGAGCTGCGCGAAGAACGCATCGAAGGGATGCCGACGATCGCCGAATTCATGGAGCGGCGCTTCGCTCCGGCGATGGAGACGTGCAAGACCGTCTGGGCGCGCCACGAACAATTCGCCGGACGGGTGGCGAGAGCAGTTGATCTGCTGCGCACGCGCGTCAATCTCGCGCAGGAAGAGGACACGACCCGGTTACTGGAAGGAATGAATCAGACTGCGCGAAGCCAGTTGAGGCTACAACATGCGGTCGAGGGCCTGTCTGTTGCCGCCATCTCGTACTACGTGCTCTCCCTGACGTCGGCCGGATTCAAGGCCCTTCATACACTGTATTTTCCTCTCGATCCGGAACTGGCCGAAGGGCTCTTGATCGTCCCGGTCGTCTTGCTGGTCATGCTGACCATCCGGCGTAGCAAAGGGAGACATGCGTTGCGCAAATCGGCCATGAGCGCGAATCAAAGCAACACCGGTGCAATGCCTTCTTCGAAAGCGAATATCTAACCCATGCGCACGCTTCGAAGAGCGCGGTCAGTTCAGGTCTTATTGTCGAAGCGGTGCTATCCATTGTGATACAGGCGTTGTATGTGGGCGCTTCTTCGAATGAAAAAAGGCGTCGTGAGAACTGAACATGACGCCAGAACGTTCTGGCTCCGGCGAGGTCCGGGGTTACGCCAGAACGTGAGAGGCGGTGTGATCTTTCGGTCCCGAAAGGGGCGTTACTGGCGAGTTGTGCTCCTCCCATGCAACACGTTCAGTAGGGTATTGGTCTGTACCAGCAGCGTTGAGTGATATTCGGCGGGCAGGGGTATGTTATCCATGAGCGACATCGTGTCTTCGATCCCGTGACGAAATGCCTTCGTGATCTCCTCGCATTGCGTTGCTGTGAGGTGTGGAAACGTGGCATCAATGAATTTGCTCATCACCACAACCTGTGCGCCGAAACGGGAAACGGCCTTGCCGTTCGACGTTACCAGTTCGGTCAGCGATTGCAGGAGCGCTTCGGTGTTATTCAAAACCATGGTTCCTTAGAACGTTTCCCAGTCGGCGCTTGCATCCGCCGGGACGGTCGTGCCGGTGCTAGTCGCGGCGCTGGGTGATTGAGAAGCTGTTTTCAGTTTGGCCGGAGCTGTGCGCCGAGGGGTTAAAGTTTTCGGAGCGGACGCGCGCTGTTTGCTTTGCGGAATCACCGCTCGTGACGCAGAGATACCTGTTTCGGTGACCTTGAACACCGAGACCGCATCCTTCAAACTCAGCGCCTGCTCTTCAAGTGAGCGCGCGGCGGCGGCCGCTTGCTCGACGAGCGCCGCATTTTGCTGGGTCACTTCGTCCATCTGGCCAACAGCCTGATTCACCTGTTCAATGCCACGGCTTTGCTCTTCCGATGCGGCTGTTATTTCTCCCACGATATCGGAGACCTGTTTGACCGCCTGCTTGACCTGACCCATGGTCGCACCGGCTTCAGCAGCCTGTTGCGCGCCGTCTTGAATCATCGCCACGGACGACCCGATCAGCTCCTTGATTTCCTTTGCGGCCGCGGCAGAGCGTTGGGCCAGACTGCGAACCTCGCTGGCAACGACGGCAAAGCCACGTCCCTGTTCGCCTGCACGAGCCGCTTCGACAGCGGCATTCAGTGCAAGGATATTCGTCTGGAAGGCAATGCCTTCGATCACACCGGTGATTTCCGAGATCTTGGTTGAACTGCCGCTGATCTTCTCGATCGTTCCTACCATGCCCTGGACCGCCTCGTTGCCGGCGTCGGCGATGTCGGTGGCACGTGTTGCCAGCGCATTCGCCTGACGTGCATTGTCGGCGTTCTGCTTCACCGTTTCCGTCAACTGCGTCATGCTTGCCGCGGTCTCTTCAAGCGATGTCGCTTGCTCTTCGGTGCGGGACGATAGATCCAAGTTACCTGTTGCGATCTGGCTGGATGCTGTGGCTATGCTGTCAGTACCAAGTCGTACTCCGCCGACAATTCTCGTCAGGCTACTATTCATTGCTTTCAGAGCCAGCATCAATTGACCGGTTTCGTCTTTCGACGTCGCCGCAATGTCGGCAGTAAGGTCACCCTCGGCTACACGGGTCGCAACCTTCACGGCCTGATTCAGAGGACGAGACACAATGCGGGCAAGCCACAACGCGAGCAGCAAACCAATTACAACATTGCCGACCAGCAGGACAATGATCCAGGTGCGCGCCGAGGCATACGTAGCAGTTGCTGTCGTCGCCGATTGCAGACCGCGTTCCTCATTGAGCGTCACCATCCTGTCTGTTTGATTGTTGAGTTTCCGGTATAGCAGGGTGGAATCAGCTCTGATCAGGAGGCGCGCTTCTTCCTTCTTCCCGGAGCCGGATAGCGCGATGACCTTCTTGCTCTCGTCCGCGTAGGCTGACAAAGTCTTCTCGAATTCTTGCGAGAGCCCCCTGTCTTCCGAACTGGAATTGACGGCATCATATGCCTGGTTATATTTCCGTAATTCGACTAACCGAACGTCAAGACTTTTTGCCTCGTCCTGAAGGACATCATCTTCACTGGCAAGAATGTGCTGCAATTCGGAAAGGCGGTAACGTGCCAGCGTTACCTTCATCTTCAGAGCATTGCTGATGCCCGGCAGCCAGTTGGTTGCGATATCCGAAGAGGTGCTGCTGACTGACGAGAGCTGCAAAATAGAGAAAACGCCGAGCATCGACGTCAATGCAAGCATCGCGATGAACGCGGTCACCAGCTTGTTCGCAATCCTCAAATCATAGAACCATTTCATGGTGAATAACCTGTCAAATAGGGCACACGTGGACTGAGCCTCGTGTTTGAAGAAGAAGAGCTAACGCCGTCAGGTCTGTGGCGGCGGCACGCAAACCTGTTCATCCTCGAGCGGGGTTAAAAATTATGCTTGATCCCAACGATGAAGCCGGAGACGCTGGCTCCCGCATCGGTTGAGCCACCTTTCACGCCGTTGACACCCAACTGATAAGTAGCGTTCGCCTCATTGATAATTCTGACGAAGCCGGTGTAGATCGAGGTCCGCTTGGACAGGTAATAGGTGTAGCTAAGTTCAAACATGCTGGCACCCGTTTGGGACATTCCAGGTTTGTCCAGACTCCCGTTCCCAGCTCGGCCATAAAAAGCATAGATTTTCCCGAGGCCAACACTCTGCGTCACGGACGCACCCCAGAAGTTACGCCTGACGGTTCCGCCCGCATAGTCGGCATTCAAAGTGCTGAATACCAAGGCCGCGTAGGTTTTCCAAAAGGTGACGCCTCCCGTTAGAAGGTAGGTTGAGTCATTCAAGCCCGGGCCACGCACGCCAAAATTGCGTTGCGTTGCGAGTGCAGCCTTGATCCTGCCGTCTGCGTAGACAATGTCGCCACCGACGTTATAGGGTACGAATCCGGGATTCTGGCCTTTTGGACGCGCATACATGAGATCGACGTAAAGATTGCTCACCTTTGGCGACTCATATTTGATCGCGTTAGGCATCGTGTCGTTCATCGTGGGCAAACCGTTATTGACCCCTGCATTGCTGTCGCCATAGGCGTCGCCCGAGTTGTTGTTGATGATCGCCTGTGTGCTCAGTATGCTGGTAACGCCGGTCGGAGCGTTGCCGTAAAAGCCCTTTACCTCGTCAATCGGCGGATCCATATTGCCCAGCTTGAGCGCGCCGAAATCACCATGAAGTCCAATAAACGTTTCGCGGGCGGCGAATGCACCTGTCCCAGTGCTGGCGTTGACCTTGCTTTCGATCTGAAAAATCGCCGACAAACCGCCGCCCAGATTTTCGCTGCCAAGGATGCCGAATCTGGACGAATTGGAATTGATCCGCGTTGCGCTAACACCCTGACGTTTGCTCCTGGTGCTAACGTAATCGATATCGTCGTTGACGATTCCATAGAGCGTGGTGGAGTCGCTGACCACGCCTTCATACCGGTCCGCGTAAGCTGTGCCGCAGGAAAAGTAGCTAATTGCTGCAAGCGATATCCCTGATACCCGTCTTTTCAAAATTGATACTCTTGTGAAGTTAACAACATGGCGTTGATAGCAATAGCCTGTGTACACGGCGGAATATGTATATGCGCCGGTAAGCGAAGGCTATTGCAGTGAAATCGGCGTGCGGTGAATCTGATTTTTGTGTAACGGCATCCCCGGAAGGGGCGCGTGAACATGACGACACTGGCTCTAGCCGGAGTCGAGTTGAGCCATGGACCACACTGCCCGCGCGATCGGGTTACCGGAGTGCGTTGAGGTAACGATTGACCTCGATTAATAGTGCGGAATGGTATTTTTCAGGTAAGCACCTGTCGTCGCTCAGGGACATCAGATCCTCAATCCTGTCGCGGAACGACGTGGCAATAGCGACTCGCATGGAGTGCGGCAGGTGCATCAACAGGGCAGCGAGTAGTTCGCCAAGAACAGCAAGGCGTGCGCCATGTTGAACAACGGCGGTACCGTTTGCCTTCGACAGGGTCACAAGCGAATCGAGCAACGTGTCGTGGTTTACTTTTTCAGAATGGGTATGCGAGACGAACGCCGATTGCTCTGCCGAACCTCTTGGGGTCTGGAGGCTTGCGTCGTCGCTCTGCATACTGAAGGCGTTATGCATGTCGTCCGCTCAAAATTAGAAGGTTTGCCAGTCGGCGTTCGCCGTATCGACGGCGGTAGCGGGCTGTTCAGCAATGGTGGACGGTCCAGTCTTCGGCTTTGAAGACTCTGTGCGACGCATTGTTTGAATCTTTGGCGAAGGCAGGCGAGGCTTGCTCTGAGGAATAACCATTCGTGACGTGGATTGCCCCGTGTCGGCGACCTTGAATACCGATACGGCGTCCGTCAGTTTGGTTGCCTGGTCTTCGAGCGACTGCGCGGCCGCCGCAGCCTGTTCAACGAGCGCGGCATTCTGTTGCGTCACTTCATCCATCTGGCCAACAGCCTGATTCACCTGTTCAATGCCACGGCTCTGTTCTTCAGAAGCGGCTGCGATCTCGCCGACGATATCGGAGACCTGCTTGATGGCCTGTTTGACCTGACCCATGGTCGCGCTAACTTCGAACGCCTGCTTTGACCCGTCCTGAATCATCGCGACAGACGAGCCGATCAGCTCCTTGATTTCTTTCGCGGCAGTGGCAGAACGTTGGGCCAGACTGCGAACCTCGCTGGCAACGACGGCAAAGCCACGTCCCTGTTCGCCTGCACGAGCCGCTTCGACAGCGGCATTCAGTGCAAGGATATTCGTCTGGAAGGCAATGCCTTCGATCACACCGGTGATATCCGAAATCTTGGTTGAACTGCCGCTGATCTTTTCAATCGTTCCTACCATGCCCTGGACAGCCTCGTTACCTGCGTCGGCGATGTCGGTGGCACGTGTTGCCAGCGCATTCGCCTGACGTGCATTGTCGGCGTTCTGCTTCACCGTTTCCGTCAACTGCGTCATGCTTGCCGCGGTTTCTTCAAGCGACGCGGCCTGTTCCTCCGTACGCGCCGACAGATCGGTGTTGCCGCTAGCGATTTCCCGCGACGCCACCGAGACCGATTCAGTGGTGGTCTTGATTCCGCGCACCGTATCGCTGAGTTGCAGATCCATTTTCTTCAGCGCTTCGAGAAGCTGGCCGAACTCGCCCCGCGAATCCACCGTGATCTGATTTTCCAGCCTGCCGGCGGCGATATGGTTTGCAACGTCTACGGCCTTGTTGAGGGGATTCGAGATCGCGCGTAGCAGATAGACGGACGCACCGACGGCGACCAGGATGCCCACACCAACCAGCGCGATTGCGATCCGGAAAAAGGCTCTGAAGGTCGATTCGCTATCGTCGGCAAACTGTTTGGCCTGATCCATATTGAGCGTAACGTCCTGGTCCAGCGCGTCATTCAATGACGCGGCCACAGGAGTCACCTTGTCGATTGCGGAAGAAAGCGCGTCGAAATTGCCCGCACTAGCGGCGGCTACCGCTTCGTTCGTTGTTGCTTTGAACTGGGGCAGGGTGCTCCTGATCCGGTCTGCGATCTCGCGTTCCTTATCGCTGGATATGCCGTCCGGGTAATAGTGGCTCCACGACTTGTCGAGACGTTCGAGAGCGGTTTGAATGCTCGAAACGGATTCCGCCGTTTTAGCTGGATCGCGGAATACCTGAATGCGCCTCAGCATGAGACGTACATTGAGCTGGGCCGCACGAACGTCTGATAGATCGGCAATCGGAACAGTATTGCCGGAATAGGCGTCGCTCATGTTCGAGTTCAATCTGGATAGTCCAAACGTCCCGAATAGGCCAATTACCGCTATTAGCGCGATGCATACGCCAAAAGCGAGGACGATCTTGAATTTGATTGTTTGTGTAAAGCTGTTCAAGTTGCTTCCTTCGTTGCTTGAGTATTCAAGGTCTTGTGGGAAAGGGCCTATGGCCCCGACACATCAATGGGTATACGGCAGGACCTACTGCAACTGAAGGGGTGATTTCCGCTTATCAAGTAAAAAATCACAAAAGTAGACCAATTGAAATTTTGCTTAGCACGGTTTGGCTTTCTATAAGCCATCAACGGTGCAACTCGAAATACGATTTTTCCACGCAAGCGCTCAAAAAAAGAATGTCCTGATTTTTTTGTAGGGAAATACCGACGGGCAATTGCTGACTATTGGATAGGGAAAATCGGAATGAACATAGCGCGAGGTGCAGGCGTCACAGAGACCTGTCTGGCAGTAGCGTTGGTGAATCGGATTACCCTGTCTTTTCTTGGCTGCGCGACACGCGGATGGCTGACATCTCGGCCATTCTGGAGGCCAAATTCCGAGGTTTGCGACTGAACCCCTTCTTCGCCGTGTGACAACGAAAAAAGCATTGAAAAAACAAAAGAATAGAAGCGCGCATGATCGCGGCTACCTGGCATAGCCCTTGCGAGACCTCTGCCTGCAGACGGCCTTCGATCAAGACCGGAGAGCCGTGACTGGAATGACATCGACGCGACCACGACGTCGCACTCACGGAGACAACGCAATGACTTTATCTATCTTGCCTGCGCGATCGCGCGACCTTGATCGTGATGCCTGCAACTCATTGGCCCTTGGGATCGTGCATCTGGCCGCTTCGCGCGGCTTGGATCACGAGCCTCGTCGTCCGAACTATCGGCTGTAGAAGTATGACTGCACACTTCGGTACCCAACACTTTCTGATCAAGGGCATCACGTCCAGTTGCAAGACATTCCGGCCCGGCGACTGGGCTGAACGGCTGACCGGTGTCATCACTCTGTTCGTTGGCGAGCGCCGGCCGGGCATTCATATCGCCTGCACACGGTTAGCGATGCCAATCGTCCAGGCCGACGTCAAGTGCCTGCTGGTTTCCGGCGATCTTCCGCTGATTTGCCCAGCTGCGTTTGAATTCGTCGCGAGGTTCGCTGAGGATAACGATTTGCCGATGGAAATTCGTTGCACGCCACCGTCTGACGGACTGGGCGGACACGGTATCGACAAGGTGGCAGCGGCTGCCATGACGAGCACATCGACCCTGATGAACTCGCTACCTCGGTCACCCAAAGCATCAGGTTGAAAACGTCGGCGCACGCAGCATCCGGGATGTGTATGCGAGTCAAGGCGCCGGTGAACCAATGGTCCTGGTTCGCGGTTTACTGTGCGTTTTGCGGTGGCTGAGATCTCAGCCTACCCGGCCGCCGAATTCTGAGTTTTGAGCCAGAAGCCAATTGTCCTGCGCCACGGGCCAAAAAAAACATAACGATAACAGGCACATAGAGGCGCGAAAAAACAGATGCTGGCTGGCCCGACTCTTGCCTTTATCCGCCGACAAACGCCTCCGATCGGGACTGCATAGCCCGCGCTCGGAACCGACCTCAAAGCGGCATGCGACGCCGCGCTCATGGAGACAACGCAATGATCATACTTGTTCCCTCTCGCAGGACCGCGTGACGTTATCCGCAACGCCCGCCAATCTACCCGTCATCGAGATCGTATACCCGCCTGTTTCCCGCGGTTGGGATACGTGCGTCTGTCGATGGATACATTGCGGCATACGCCACAGCGACCAGCAAGGCCGCCATTTATAACCGTCAGGCGCCACCGCAAGCGGACATGCGTTCGCTGCATGGTCACCCGTATTAATCAACTCGAAAGCCGTAACGCGTCATTGCACTGCGTTAAGGGTCCTTGAACCGTCAGGAGACATACGTGCACAGCACACCCCACACGTCACAGCCGAAACCGGCACAACTCATTGAAGCCAAAACCCGCTTCTGGCCGGAGGGCTGGTGGAAATTGATGGAATTCCGGATCGGCATCATCCCGTTGCCAATCTATGTCGCGCTGCTCGCGTTGATCGTCGGCTTTGTGATCTCTGGCAAGGTGCCTGGCGAGATCTCGATGGCGATCGCAGTACTCGCATTCTTCGGCTTCACGTGCGCGGAATTCGGCAAGCGCTTGCCGCTGTTCCGCAATATCGGCGCGGCTGCGATCTTTGCAACGTTTATTCCTTCCGCGCTGGCCTATTACCACTTACTGCCGAAACCGATACTCACCCTGACGATGGACTTCACGAAGTCGACCAACTTCCTGTATCTGTTCATCGCATCGATTATTGTCGGCAGCATTCTCAGCATGGATCGCCGTGTGCTGATCCAGGGCTTCCTGAAGATTTTCGTTCCGCTCGCGGTCGGTTCTGTAGCCGCTGCGATCGTTGGGACCGCTGTCGGAACCGCGCTCGGACTCGGCGCGCATCATACGTTCTTCTTCATCGTCGTACCGATCATGGCGGGCGGCGTCGGTGAAGGCGCGATTCCTCTGTCGATTGGCTACTCAGAAATTCTTCATCTGCCACAAGGCGAGTTGTTCGCGCAAGTGCTGCCGCCGGTGATGCTGGGCAGCCTCACCGCAATTGTCCTGTCCGGTGCGCTCGACATGCTCGGCAAACGCTTTCCTCACCTCACCGGGCAAGGGCGCCTGCAAGTCGGCGAACAGGACGAGATGAGCCCGGTGCATGATGAACTCACCGGACACGTTGACGTTACCCACATCGCAGCAGCGGGGATCACAGCCATTACGCTGTATCTGCTGGGGCTGATGTGTCGCAACCTGTTCGGGCTTCCGGCGCCCGTCGCGATGCTGTTCATCGCGGTGCTGGTCAAACTCGCACGGGCGGTATCGCCACCGTTGCAGGAGGGAGCCTTTGTCGTCTACAAGTTCTTTTCGACGGCGGTGACTTACCCGCTGCTGTTCGCAATCGGTGTCGCGATGACGCCTTGGGACAAACTGGTCGCGGCGTTCACCCTGGCCAATATCGTCACCATCGTTGCAACAGTTGTGACGCTGATGGGTAGCGGCTTTGCGGCGGCGTTCATGCTGAAGATGCACCCAATCGATACGGCGATCGTGAACGCATGCCATAGCGGTCAGGGGGGAACCGGCGACGTCGCGATTCTGACAGCGGCAAACCGGATGCAACTGATGCCGTTCGCGCAGATCGCCACGCGCATTGGAGGCGCAATCGTCGTTACCGCGACGCTGATCGTGCTTGCGCACTTTGGATGACGCGCCGATGCGGTCTGGATGCTGAACGACCGCCTGCGCGAATAGGCTGTACGCCGGATTGGCGATTTGCGAGAATTGGCCGGCGTCAGTCGCCTGCGAGGTTTCAATGAGGTCGTTCGTGCACGCGAGAGTGTGCGGTATTCCGCTGTGGGGATGGCTGGCCGCAGCGGCGCTATACGCCGGCGTGGCTGCCGTAGCGATCGAGGCCGCGTGGCAGCGCTCGGTTAGCGCAATTGCGGCGGTCGGCGGTCACCGCCTCGATCTCTACGCCGCGAGCCTGAAAAGTGAATTGGGCCGCTACGAAATGCTGCCCGGCATCGTTGCGCGGCAGGACAGTGTACATGCGCTGTTGCGCGCGCGAGCCGATGTGCAGCCGGTGTTTTTACACACGGTCGACACCTATCTGGCCGCGGTAAACCGCGAGGCGGGCAGCGTCGCGGTTTACCTGATCGAGCCGCATGGCACCGTGATCGCCGCGAGCAACTGGGATCAGCCGGTGAGCTTTGTAGGTACGAATGTATCGTACCGCCCATACTTCAAGGACGCGCTCGCGCATGGCTCGGGGCGCTTTTTCGGCATCGGCACCAACACAGGTGTACCGGGTCTTTATTTTGCGAGTTCGGTGCGCGAGGCCGACAGGCCGATCGGGGCAGCGGCGGTCAAGGTCAGCGTCGATGCGCTTGAATCCGCATGGAGGGTGCCGGCCGAGGCCGCGATGGTCATCGACGCCAACGGCGTGATCGTCATCTCCACGGTCCCGGCGTGGAAATTCATGGCGCTGAGACCCATCACGCCGGACCGGCAGACGCAGATTCAGGCGTCGCGGCAATACGCGGGCCGAGCGGTCGAGCCGCTGCTGTATCGGCGGCTTGGCGATTGGGGCGCGGCGGGCTGGTTTGCTCACTTTCCCGACTGGACCCATCCTGGCCGCTACAAGCGCTTTCTTGCCCTGTCGGGACCGGCGCCGCAAGCTGGCGATTCGATCATCGTGTTGCTCGACGTCGCACCGGCGCGGCACCAGCAATACGTGGCATTCGCGTTCGTCACCGGGCTCTTTCTGATCGCCGGCCTCTATGGCCTGTATGCGATCCAGCACCGTCGCGCGATTGCCGAGAAGCTGAACGCCCAGGATGCCTTGCGCGGCGCCAATGAGCGTCTGGAAGTCACCGTGCAGCAACGCACAGCAGAGCTGACAGGTGCCAACGCGAGGATGCGGCTGGAAATCGCCGAACGTGTACGTGCAGAGCAGTCACTCCGCGATTCGCAACAGGAACTGGTGCATGCGGGCAAGCTGGCAGTGCTGGGACAGATGGCAGCGGGGCTGACGCATGAACTGAACCAGCCGCTGGTCGCAATCAGGACACTGTCCGACAACGCCCGCACGTTTTTCGAGCGCGATCAGCCCGCATCCGCAATCGCCAATCTCGAACGTATTTCGCGCCTGGTCGACGGCATGGCTTTACTCACCGGCGAATTGAAGACCTTCGCGCGCAGGCCGGGCGTCGAACGGGTCCCAGTGTCGCTGAATGACGCGGTGAAGCACGCCGTACTGATTTACGAGTCACGAATTCGCGACGAACAGGTGCGACTCGACACGCACGTTGCCGCGGGTACGACAGTGTATGCGGAGCCGAGTCAGCTGCAGCAGGTGATCGTTAACCTGCTTGGCAACGCACTTGATGCCGTCGCGTCCGAGGCACGGCGTACGATTGCCATTGATGCGCACGAGGCGGACGAGCACGGCCGCGTGATGTTCACGATCGGCGATAGCGGCCCTGGCATTGCCCCCGAGGTACTGGCTCATCTGTTCGAGCCGTTTGTAACGACAAAACCGCGGGGGCGGGGTCTGGGGCTTGGTCTGGCGATCACATCGCGTCTTGTCGAGGGGTTCGGCGCCCGCATCTCGGCGGCGAACCTCCCCGGCGGTGGCGCGCAGTTCAGGATCGATTTCGTAGCGACAACGGTGCAAGGGAAAGCCAATGGGTGATGAGATTCGTGTTGTAGTGGTCGAAGACGATGAGAACGTCCGGCTCGGCGTCGAGCAGGCCGTTGCGCTGGCCGGCTATCCGGTTCAGGCTTATGAATCGGCGGGCTCGGCGTTGGCCGAGGTCGCGCCAGGCGCACCGGTGGTAATCGTGTCCGATGTCCGGATGCCGGGCATCGACGGGCTGCAATTGCTCGAACGTGTGCTGGCGGTCGATGCGCAGATTCCAGTGGTTCTGATCAGCGGTCACGCGGACATCTCGACAGCGGTAGGCGCGATGCGCCTCGGCGCCTATGACTTCATTGAAAAACCGTTCTCGTCGGAACACATTGCGAGCCGGGTCGCACGCGCCGTCGAGAAACGGCGTCTGACGCTCGAAGTACAGGGTCTGCGCGACGCGCTGCGTAACTGGCACGGTATCGAGGCCATGGTGCTAGGCAAGTCGCCTGCGATTGCCGAAGTCCGCAAGAAAATCCTGCGGCTCGCGGATACCGCCGTATCGGTACTCATCACGGGCGAGACGGGAACCGGCAAGGAAATGATCGCGCGTGGGTTGCATGATTTTGGCCAGCGGCGCGACCGTCATTTTGTCGCGCTCAACTGCGGAGGGTTGCCTGAGCAGCTTTTTGAGAGCGAACTCTTCGGTCATGAGGCTGGGGCATTTACCGGTGCGCTCAAGAGTCGGGTCGGGAAGATCGAATGGGCTCACGGCGGCACGCTCTTTCTTGACGAAATCGAAACCATGCCGGTTGCCCTGCAGATCAAGCTGCTGCGCGTCCTGCAGGAGCGCCACATCGAACGGTTGGGCGCTAATGAGTCGATTCCGGTCGACTGCAGGATCGTCGCGGCGTCCAAGGCGGATCTTACGGAACTTGCGAAAGAAGGGCGCTTCCGGACGGATTTCCTCTATAGGTTGAACGTCGCGCAAATCGATCTGCCGCCGTTGCGCGAACGCCGCGAAGATATTCCATTGCTGTTCGAGCACTTTGTGCTCGCCGCAGCCCGGCGCTTTGGGCAAGCCGCGCCGATCCTCTCCGCATCGCAGGTGTCCGAACTGATGGCCCATCAATGGCCGGGCAACGTGCGCGAACTGCAGAACGTCTCGGACCGCTTCGTGCTGGGCCTGGTTGGCGACAGGCTCATATCTGATGCCAACCCGGCGGGGATATCCGGCACGCTTGCAGAACAGACGGCACGCTTCGAACGAGTATTGATCGAAGAAATGCTGCAACGCCATCATGGCAATGTCGGCGCGGCCAGTGAAGCGCTAGGCATGCCGCGGAAGACCCTCTATCACAAGATTCGCCAGTTCAGGATTCCGACCCGGGAACCACAGGCCGAATCAGAGTGACGCGGTCGCGGTCGGCGTATCGCAACAGCGGAGAATCCGCTTTTATATCACAATGAAATATAATAATGACCACACGTTCTTTCGTTTCGCGAGGTTTTGACCGTAACGTGTGAACCCGCCTCCTGCGATGCCACCTACCCACATTCCTGGTCTAATCTTGTCCCGATACGCAGTCATCCGCTGGTTTTCCAGCTTTACTCCCAGCCCCATCGCCGTCCAGTGGCCGGAGCGCATACGATCATGCCTCGGCGCGTTGCTTGGGATCGCGTTCACTGGCGGGGCAATGCACGTCCTGCTCGGACCAGCTGCAAGCATTCCGCTTCTCGTCGCACCGATGGGTGCTTCAGCTGTGCTGCTGTTCGCGGTTCCCGCCAGTCCACTGGCACAACCGTGGTCCATCATCGGCGGCAATCTCGTTTCTGCCACGATCGGCGTCGCCTGTGCAAGCTGGATCTCCAACCCGGTCGACGCGGCGGCATTGGCTGTCGCGCTTGCGATCTGTCTGATGTTTGCGTTGCGCTGTGTTCATCCGCCATCGGGTGCGGTCGCACTGACTGCGGTCCTCGGCGGTCCGACCGTTCATGCACTGGGCTATCGGTTCGTGGCCGAACCGATAGCCCTCCAGTCCGCAGCGCTTCTGTGTGCCGCGATCGTGTACCACGCCGTCACCGGCCACCGTTATCCGCACGCCGCCCACCATGGCTCGGGAAAGGGACCGGTCGGTTCCCCCGAAACGTCAAAAGAGGGTTTCACACGCGCGGACCTCGAGGCGGTAGTGAGGCGGCGCGGTGAATTGCTGGACATCGACCTCGAGGATCTCGAGTCCCTGTTGCGCGACGTCCAGTTGCAGGCCTACGCACGCACGTTCCACGAATTGACCTGCGCCGACATCATGTCGCGCCCCGCGATCGCCGTGTCAGCGGGTACACGGATTTCAGCGGCATTGAGTTTGCTCAAACAGCACGGTATCAAGGCACTTCCGGTGACCGACGCGGACCAGCGCGTCATCGGGATAGTGACGCGAGCGGATCTCGTCGAGAAACCGGCGGCCGCGGATGTGTCCGTCCTGTCGTCATTTCTGTGCCGCTGGTTTGCGCGCGGTACGGGCGCGGTGCCGGTGGTCGGCCCATGGATGAATGCTGATGTTCGTACCGTCGGCACGACGACGCCCATCGTCGAACTGCTGCCCATTTTCGCAAACTATGGACACCACCATATTCCAGTGCTGGATGCCGAGGAGCGGCTCGCCGGGATGATCACGCAGGCGGACCTTATTACGGGCCTCTATCGTCAGGCGTACGTTCAGCAGCAACGCGCGGCATAACGGCTGCCGGTTTTACCGCAGATGAATGCGAGCATAAATATCACAATGTGATATTATCGACCTTTTCCCTGTTTCAACGGAGCTTCGATGAAAACACTCGCTCGCGGCTTGACCAAGGCGGACTTTGAGCAGCTATCCGAGTTTCGCTATCAGATGCGACGCTTTGAGCGATTTTCCGAACAGGCCGCGCAAGGCGAAGGTATTACGCCGTTGCAGTATCTGCTGCTGCTTCACATCAAGGGCTATCCGGCGCGCGACTGGGCGACGGTCGGCGAACTCGCCGAACGGCTCCAGGCACAGCACCACGGCGTGGTGGCGCTCGTGTCGCGTTGCGAGGCACTCGAACTCGTGCGACGCAAGATCAGCGATACGGATCGCCGTCAGGTCGAGGTTCATCTGCTGAAAGCGGGCGAACAGGTACTTGCGCGGCTTGCCGAGATGCATCGCGCCGAGTTGAAGTCGCTCAAGGGCGCCTTTAATGTCCCTCAGATCGATTTCTGAATCACGATGAGCCTCGACCCCCATAAGCGCGATTTCTCCGTCAACGGGCGGCTTCCCGGTATTTCGGCGCTTGCGGCCGGCATCGGCGCGCTCAGTACGCTCGCAGCCTTCGTGCTGCTGAGCCTGATTCACCTCTTCACCAACCTTTTCTTCTTCGGCGCGTTCTCCTTAGCGGACCGGTCGCCGGCACAGAACACGCTCGGCGGCTGGGTGATTCTGATCCCGGTGGCGGGCGGTCTGATCGTCGGCCTCATGGCCCGCTTCGGGTCGGAAAAAATCCGCGGACATGGCATTCCGGAAGCGATCGAAGCCATCCTGTTCGGCAAGAGCCGCATGTCGCCGAAAGTCGCCATCCTCAAGCCGCTGTCGTCCGGCATCGTGATCGGCAGCGGCGGGCCATTCGGCGCGGAAGGCCCGATCATCATGACGGGTGGCGCGCTCGGCTCGCTGATCGCACAGTGCGTGAAGCTGACTTCCGCGGAGCGCAAGACCTTGCTGGTCGCCGGCGCGGCAGCGGGGATGACGGCCGTTTTCGGCACGCCTGTGGCCGCCGTGCTGCTGGCGGTTGAACTGCTGTTGTTCGAATGGCGGCCTCGCAGTTTTTTGCCGGTCGCGTTGGCCTGCGCGGTCGCCGGGTTTGCGCGGGCCGCGTTCTTCGGTACAGGTCCGCTGTTTCCGCTCGAAACGGCGCCGCCTGATGCGCTGTCGCTCGTGTCCTGCGTGATTGCCGGGCTGCTGAGTGGAGCGCTGGCTTCCGGTCTGTCTGCTGCGTTGTACAAGACGGAAGATCTGTTCGGCAAACTGCCGCTTCACTGGATGTGGTGGCCCGCCATTGGCGGCCTCGTGGTCGGGATCGGCGGATTCATCGAGCCTCGCGCACTCGGCGTGGGCTACGACGTAATCGGTGACTTGCTGCGTCAGCACATCGCGCTGCAGATCGCTCTCGCGATCCTGATTGTGAAGGCCGTGATCTGGGTAGTCGCACTGGGCTCCGGCACCTCGGGAGGGGTGCTTGCGCCGCTGCTCATGCTGGGGGCCGGGCTTGGCACGGTGCTCGGCCATGTGTTGCCGGGCGGCGAGCCTGCGCTGTGGCCGCTTGTCTGCATGGCCGCAACGCTTGGCGCGACCCTCGGCGCGCCGTTGACGGCGATCGTATTCGCATTCGGGCTGACCCATGACAGCAACGCTTTGCTCCCGTTGCTGGCGGCCACACTCGTCGCACACGGCTTCGCGACGGTGGTCATGCGGCGCTCGATCATGACGGAAAAAATCGCTCGCCGCGGATATCACATTTACCGCGAATACGGCGTCGACCCGCTTGAGCGCCACCATGTCGACGAGGTGATGTCGCGCTCAGTTCAGACCATTGATGCCGGCATGTCCGTGCGCGACGTGCTTGCGACGTACTTCGGCTCGACGCAAACGCATCGCGCCTATCCGGTTATCGAAAAGGGCGTGCTGGTCGGTACCGTTGATCGCGCGGTGCTCGAGCAATTCCGTAGCGATGGAAGCGGACCGGAACTCGTCGCGCGCCTCGTCGACGTGTTGCGCGGCAGCACGCCGGTCGTGGCGCTGCCGGGAGAGACTTGCCGGCTCGTCGCAACCCGGCTCGCCGTGCAGGGTCTTGAACGTTTGCCCGTGGTCTCCGATCGGGACAGTTTGCGGCTGGTAGGCATCGTGTCGCGAAGCGATCTGATCAAACCATCGCTCGCGCATTTCGAAGAGGAGCACAAGAAGGAGCGGTTCCGCCAGGTGAAGTTCAGCCGAAACGCCAAGCGCTTCCCGCCGGCTCGGCGGCCGGGATAAAGCGAACTACGAGCGAACTACGAGCGAACTACGCCGCCGTCGGCATCGGGAACGCGGGTGGCGGTGGTGACATCTATCCCCACATCGAAAGTCGAATCGAGAAACAGCCCGCCGGGCAGGTGTCGACTTTCGATGATCACTGGGAGACAGCTCATGAAACTGATTCATGCCGGATGGGCAGGCACGCTGGCGCTTGTCAGCCTCGTTGCGTGGGCGCAGACTGCCGGCCCGACTGACCCGCAGATCGCAGCGATCGTCGTGACGGCCAATCAGGTCGATATCGACGCAGCGAAACTTGCGGAGTCGAAGACCGGAAAGAAAGACGTCAAAGCATTCGCGCAACGCATGGTGACAGACCACAGTGCCGTGAACCAGGCGGCCACTGATCTCGTCCACCGGCTGAATGTCACGCCGGAGGATAACGCAACGAGCCAGAACCTCGCGCAAGGCGGCCAGGCCAATGTCGCGACGTTGAAGAAGCTCGATGGCGCGGCGTTCGACAAGGCGTATATTGATCATGAAGTGACATATCACGAAGCGGTGCTGGACGCGCTCGACAAAACGCTGATCCCGAATGCGCGGAACGCGGAGTTGAAGGCCCTGCTGCTCAAAGTCCGGCCGGCCTTTGTCGCTCATCTCGAGCATGCGAAGATGATTCAGGCTTCGTTGGGGAAAAGCGGTGGCTGACCGTTCGGTTTCCAGCCAGGCTCGATGCCGGTACATGGCGCGAAGAGATTGGGTGCTCGCCTGCACAATCGTGGCGGGTAGCCTCGCTGTAACAGCGCGCGATACGAAGGCGGCGCCGGCGACATATGTCGTCGCCATCGAGGGGATGCAATTCAATCCGCCAACGCTGACGGTGCAGCCCGGAGATCGTGTGATATGGACCAACAAGGATCTGACTCCGCACACGGCGAGCGCCAACTCCATGGCGATCGATTCACGCAGCATCGCTCCAGGTGCGTCGTGGACCTACGTGCCGCGCAAGTCAGGCAACTATCCGTATCGGTGCCGTTTCCACCCCACGATGCAAGGGATGCTGATTGTGCGGTAGAACGGTAAAGCGGGAAGGGAAGGCGAGGCATTGATGACAAACCTGGTTGCGGCATTTGAGACACGCCCCGTGGACGACGAGCAGGCAATCGTGCGCCGCGTTGCAGCCGGCGACCAGGCCGCCTTCGAACTGCTGATGCGCCGACACAACCGGCGCTTGTACCGGCTTGCACGTGCCACGCTGCGCAATGATGCGGAAGCCGAGGACGCGTTGCAGGAGGCGTATCTGTCGGCCTACCGGTCCATTGGGCGATTTCGAGGCGAGTGCGCGCTGTTCACCTGGCTCTCGCGACTGGTGCTCAATGAGTGTCGGGGGCGGCAGCGCCGGCACGCTCGCCGTCAGAACGTGATCCCAATCGTGGATCTGGACGCTTACGTGGATGCGGATGCAATGATCACGACTGACGCAGGTCCGCCTGAGGCGGAGGTTGCACGTGCGGAAATGCGTGCCTTGCTCGAGCGCAAGCTGGATGAACTGCCCGACGCCTTCCGCACGGTTTTCGTGCTTCGCTCCGTCGAGGAAATGAGCGTGGAGGAAACCGCGGCGTGCCTGAATATTCCCGAGGCCACTGTACGTAGCCGCCATTTCCGCGCGAGAGGCCTGCTACGTGAATCGCTCGCGCGCGAGATCGATCTCGCGGAGCGCGACCTGTTTGAGTTCGGCGGCACTCATTGCGACCGCGTGGTGGCCAGCGTGTTGTCGCGAGTGACGAAGGAGCAGGGCGGAGGCGGGCAACCATAGAGCATGGATGCATGCATCTGGGCTTTCTCTCTGCCGACATTGGCAATGGATTACAGGTTGGCGTCTCGCACAACGGTGGTGCCCGGTACTCGGCATTGCACCACAACGGGTCGTCTCAGGCCATCAATCCGTGCGCCATGAGCTGTCCCCATTTCATCGACCGTCCTATGTTAAGCGAACTCGTTTTCGCGAACTTCGATGACGCGGCAGATTTGTCAGGCGCCACGGAGGGTTCGTTGACGCGCCTGACGGAGAAGCTCGAAAGATGCGTGTTTGTTTGATTTATGGCATGGATATTGCGTCGAGCGGGACGGGGCCAAAGGGGGCTCCGACGTAGCGAATTTCGACCGGCCGCTTGTATCAAGCGACCTGCGGGGACAACGGCGTCCTGAGCGCCAGCTGTGCGACCGAGCAATCGGCACGCATGGTTGGTTCTCGGGGCGTTTTTTTTTGCGCTTAACCAACCCGTCGATGTCGGCTCAGTTGCGTATCGGGCTCCGGGTCGCGGCAACAAACACTCGCTGACGTCATGGCGGCATTGGATCAGCCGATGTTGACGCAACGGCTGCCAGACAATCGCAATGCCTGATGTATTCGATCCAAACCCCCAGACCAGTCCGGGTAACATTGAAGGTGGAAGCATGAACAAACAACGGTCCGTGTCAGCCGGATCACGTGCGGTCGACGAGTTTCTCGACACCGGTGAGGGCGAGCAGATCATGATTGGCTTCGCGGATGACGCCAGAGAATGGCAGCGGCACACTGCCGGCTTGCGTCCTGCACGCTTGCGTGGGCGCAGACGGCAAGCGTACGCACGAAGCCGGAGGCGATTTTTGCGTGCAAAGGTTCGAATCGATCGAAACGCCTGTGAGGCAGGTTCGGGCATCTGAGCTGAGACGCGCGGCGGCAACCACTTTCACGATACCTGGGACAACGAGACTTTGTTCCTGCCCGTCGCTTTCGGGTTATACAGAATCGCCCGGATCACTCTTGCTGAAACACGACATTCGCATATTGCGCATCACCCCGGCATGGTGCAGCCAGGATCTGAATAGCATCGCGCGCTACCAGCGAATGAGTCTTGCGGAAGCAAATACGTTGAAGTCCGTTCAGGACGAAAACTGCTCAAACGCTCTAAGCGCATGGGTGGCGTACATCATCGACGGGCCGCCTCCCATATAGACGGCGGTGCCGAGCACGTCCTCGACCTCGGCTCTTGTCGTGCCGAGTTTCACCAGTGTCTGCACGTGAAAACCGATGCAATCATCGCAACGACAGGCAATCGCAATCCCCGGTGCCACTAACTCCCGCGTCTTCCGGTCCAGCGCGCCGTCTTTCGTACCCGCGGCGGTGAGCTGGCTGAATGCATTCATCAAATCCGGTTGCGATGTGCGCATCGCTCGCATTTGAAGGGCAACTGCGCTCGTGAGTTCTTTGTAGTCGGGAATACCACTCATCTCTGCTCCTGTAGCTTGGCTAGCGCTGGAAACCGGCCGATTGCCGGCGATGCTTCGCCCCCCGGTAGCCGAAGCATCGCTCGACGTTGATACGTTTACTGCGTTCCGGCAGGCGGCCCCATCCGGTACTGTTGCTGCCACAGCATGTCGTTCATCATCTCCTGCTGCATCCGCAGGTACTAGTCGGTCATGTATTGCCGCTGCCGAAGTTGCCCGGGCGTCATGTATACCCAGGACGATGTTTCTGACGACAGCAAGGTGGAGACGGACCCGCATATCAGACTACGTCTGGGCCGGCGATGCATATTGATGCAGGTCAAATGAGCTCGCCGCTACGGCTCACGTCTGGCTTGAACGGCGAGATTCGTTTGAGCGACCGAACATACGTTGGGATTTGTGGTGCGGGTTGCGCCCTGAAACACCGCGCACTCACAGCACGTAGCCCCGTCCGTTGAACCATGTCAAGTCAATGCGCTTCTTACCCGATCACAGCTTTGATGGGGGGCAACGGCTGTGCGGACGTGGTGGTCCATGGGATCAGCGCCCGTCGACCGCAAAAACTGGCAATGGCTTATCTGGATTGCAGATAGGCGGCAACGGCCTTGGCCTGTTCGGAATTCAACGTGTGTGCGACGGCGGTCATCACGGGCGCGTTGGCGCGGGTGCCGTTCTGGAAGACCTCGATCTGACGCAGCAGATACTCCTGATGCTGCCCTGCGAGGCGCGGAAAAGTACCGGCGCCCTAGGCCTGCGCGCCGTGGCATGAAGCGCAGGCCGGTACCCCCTTGTCCGGCACACCGTGTTCGAAGATTTCCTGCCCCTTGCCCATCAAGGTGGCATCACCAGCCGCACCAGGCGTTGCCGCCTGACGCGAGTAATAGTCGGCCAGCGATTTGACGGCAGCGTCGTCCAGCATTGCGGCCATGCCCCACATGTAATCGCGGGCAGCGGTTTCGCCGCGCGCGTGTCCGCGGAATCCCTTGAGCTGGGCCTCGATGTATTCAGGTGTCTGAGCGTTGAGCTTCGGAAACATCGGCGATTCGCTGCGCCCGTGTACGCCATGACAGCCGGAGCAGAGTTGCATGGCAAGGCGGGCGCCATCCTCGGCGCGTGTGGGAGCGGGCAGCATCAAGGCTGTGCCAGTTGCGGCAAGCAGCGCGATCGCTGGCATCCATGCAGCAAGTATCTTTTTCATGCGCGTTCTCATCAGGCTGAGCGGATCGAAAATATCAGCGGCCGGGCCATCTGGTCAGCATGTGAGCTATCCAGGCTCGGCGCAGGGAAAGTTGAAGGCAGGCGTGCGGTTTCACACATACAAAACGGTTCGGGTACTGTTCCCCATCAAACTGGAGGGCAATGAGGGGCCGGTCGACAGCACCAGTCATGCGCCTGATCAACCGGATGACCGCCGACGTGGCGCCCGGAGGCCCTGATCCAGGAAGTCTGCGCAAACTGCAGCGCTTGCTGTACGGGCTCGATGTAATCGTGCGGCTGCATTGCGCGCAAGAGGAAGAACTGTTCCATACGCTGGGCGAGAGCGCATAACAACCGATTGCGCCATGCGGCGCTGGAATTGACTTCGATCAACCAGGTCGCAGGGCCTGAATTTGACGGGATTTGACGGGTCGCGCATAACTCCTATGATGTTGACAAGCGGGCGCCGCGAATGCCGCATCCGCTTCGGAGCGTTGCGCGCGACGCGCGGGTCCGCAAACGCGCCCCTTGGAGCCTGGCATTTCCGCGCTTTGAATCAGGTGGCGGTCATGAAGATTCATTTTCCCCACGAGCGTCCGGAATATTGCGCGCGCGATCTCGTCGTCGCGTTCCCGGCCGAAGTGGATGGTGAGCGCGTGCAGTGCGCGATCACGGCGGAAGCGCTCGAAGATCATTTCGGCGCTGCTTCGCTGCGTGAAGACGATCTGATTGCCGCGTTCAATTCGAACCGGCATCCCATCGAACATGCGGCGAGGCGGCTGCTCGGCGAGGTCGGCGGCAAACCGGTGCTCATGCACAGCGGTTTTTTTCGTTTTTTCGAGTGAATCCGTATGACCCGGCCGACGGCCGCGCCTCTGCCGCGGCGCCGCGTCTGTCAGGCGTGCGGCATGCGCCGGGCCAGCAAGGTCAAGGAGAACTGAATGCGTGCGATGGTCTTCGACGGCAGCGCGACGTCGCTGCATGAATCGCTAGTGCCTGATCCCACACCCGGTCCGGGGCAGATCCTGATCGATGTCCATGCGTGCGGCGTGTGCCGCACGGATTTGCACCTGGTCGACCATGAGCTTCCGCATCCCCGGCAGCCGGTGATTCCGGGCCACGAAATCGTCGGCTCCGTAGCCGAACTCGGCGCGGGTGTCATGGGTTTCGCCGTCGGCGACCGGGTCGGCGTGCCGTGGCTCGGCCATACCTGCGGCCATTGCCGCTACTGCCTGTCAGCGCGGGAGAATCTCTGCGACGAGCCCGGCTTTACGGGGTACACGATCGATGGCGGTTACGCCGAGCGCACCGTCGCCGACAGTCGCTACTGCTTCCATCTGCCTGCGCAATACACCGATATCGAAGCGGCGCCGCTGCTGTGCGCCGGCCTGATCGGCTACCGCACGCTGAGCATGGCGGGTGACGCGCAGCGGATCGGCATCTATGGGTTCGGCGCCGCCGCGCATATCGTCGCGCAGGTCGCGCGTCGTCAGGGACGCACGGTGTACGCGTTCACGCGCCCGGGCGACCATGCGGCCCAGCAACTGGCGTTGCGCCTCGGCGCAGCATGGGCGGGCAACAGCGACGAGGCGCCGCCCAGCGAACTGGATGCGGCGCTGCTGTTCGCGCCTGTCGGCGCGCTGGTTCCGCAGGCGTTGAAAGCGGTCGCGAAAGGCGGCGTGGTGGTGTGCGGCGGGATACACATGAGTGACATCCCGTCGTTTCCTTACGCGTCTCTGTGGGGCGAGCGGCGCGTGGTGTCGGTTGCGAATCTGACTCGCGACGATGGACTCGCCTTCATGCGGATTGCGGCCGAGACGCGCCTCGCGATCGAAACGACGACCTACGCGCTCACCGACGCGAACCGGGCGTTAAGCGATCTGCGTGATGGCAACTTGACCGGTGCGGCGGTGCTGACCATCCGTTAGCGCGGCTGGGTCGCCGGGGCTTCCTGGCCCTTTCTGATGGTCGAGATGACGTCGCTATATCGGTCTCGATGACGCGAGTCTGCTCGGTTGGCCGGTCATGAAGCAGGGCAGGGGCGTCGTACCGGCGTCGGGAAGTGGTTGTGCGCGTCAGTCGATTTTCAGAACGACGCGCCCGTCGACATGACCGCTCTTCAATTCGGCAAAAACATGATTGATATTGTCCAGCCGGTCGACATGAATGCGTGCACGGACACGGCCCTCGGCGGCAAATTCGAGGGACTCCTGCAAATCCTTGCGTGTGCCGACAATGGAGCCGCGCACGGTGATGCCGTTCAGCACGGTGGAGAAGATCGGCAGCGGGAAGTCGCCCGGCGGCAGTCCGTTTAGCGCAATGGTGCCTCCGCGGCGAACCATGCCGAGTGCCTGAGCGAAGGCGCTGCGCGATACCGCGGTGACGAGTACTCCGTGCGTTCCGCCGATTTCCTTCTGGATTGCGGCGGCAGCGTCGCATTGCGCGGCATCGAACGTCAGCGCGGCGCCGAGTTCGCGGGCGAGTGCAAGCTTGTCGGCGGATACGTCGACTGCTACCACGCGCAGTCCCATCGCAATCGCATACTGAACCGCAACATGGCCAAGGCCGCCGATCCCTGAGATGGCGATCCATTGACCGGGGCGCGTGTCCGTCATGCGAATGCCCTTGTACACGGTCACGCCGGCGCAGAGGATCGGTGCGATCTCTTCGAAGCCGACCTCCGGCGGCAGATGGCCGACGTAGTTCGGGTCGGCCAGGACGTATTCCGCATAACTACCGTTCACGGAATAGCCGGTATTCTGCTGCTCGTGGCACAGTGTTTCCCAACCGCCCAGGCAATGTTCGCAATGACCGCAGGCGGTATAGAGCCATGGCACGCCGACACGGTCGCCTTCCTTGACGTGTTTGACGTCCTCACCGACCGCGGCGACATAGCCGACGCCTTCGTGGCCGGGAATGAACGGCAGTTTGGGTTTGACCGGCCAGTCGCCGTCAGCGGCATGCAGATCCGTGTGACACACGCCGGATGCCTCGATCTTGACGAGAATCTGCCCGCGAGCCGGCTTCGGCGTGGGTACCTCCTCGATGCGCAGCGGGGCGCCGAATTCGTGGACGACAGCAGCTTTCATGAGTTGATCCATGTTTTTCTCCAGACGAAGAATCGATGGCGATCAGTATCGTCTTCACGGACGCGCAGGAATTGACGTGGGTCAAAAACTGCCGAGAGTTCATCCGGCAAAGGAGTCTGATGCTATGCACAGTCCGCACCCCGCATCCCTTGAATGAACGTCTTGAGTTCGGGCCACGGATCGGGCGTCATAGCCGAGGTCGGGTGGGTACAGCGGACCGTCGAAGGCGACGGTCAGGATCTGCTCGGGACTGTCGGAATAAGGGACTCCAGCGTGCTGTTCATAAGGCGCGCGCTCCCAGCCGTCGCCCCATTGTTGATCGAGTGTCAAACGCGTGAAATAGGCCCAGGGCGCACGCACAAAGCAGAGCCCGTACGCATGACGCACGCCGTCCAGATCAGCAGTCAATGCCACGATGTACCTCATCTCGGTGGCTGTGTCGGCAACGCTCACTGGCTGTCGTCGGCGGCGAAGATGCCGTCTTCCGGCTGCGTGCTTTCGTTGTCGACGCATTGCACGTGCCAATGGCCTGTCATCAGAGATCTGCCGGCATCGGAGCACCATTGCGCGCGTCCGGTTTCGCCCTCGAACGGTCCGGAATCGGCGTTCAGATCGAGCCCTTCGAGTACGCAGCAGGGCGTCGAATCGTGCGGCCCGCAGACGAGCGTGCTGCCGCGATCGACGTGCAAGGCGCCCCATTCGGGCAACTCGAGCCCCATATGGCCCTCGCGAGACCATTGACGCGTTTCCTTGTCGAGCCACAGGATGGCGAATGCCATGGGATTGACACGATCGAACGTGTCGAGGTGGAGGGTGAGGCGCATGAGGTTCTCCGTACATGCTACGAACACGTGCAAACGAGCTGGATGTCTACTGGCTCAAAACCCACTGGATCAACGTGTGGGCGTCTTCGGGCGTCAACGGGCCGCCGCGATCCGCCGGCAGCGGCATTGCCATGTCGCCCCAATGGGCTTTGCCGCCGAGTCGCAGCTTGTGTTCAAGCATCAGGCCAGCGTGTGGCACACCGCGATAACGGTCCGCAATCTGTTGAAACGACGGTGCGAGAAAGGGTGCGTCCCGGGTATGGCAGAACATGCAATGCTGCTGATCGACCAGCGCAGTCGGCTCGGACTGCGCGAGCGCTGCGCCGCTTGCCGCCAGCAACAGCGTAAGTGCATTTGCAATGAGAGAGCGCAAGGGCAGGGTATTCACGAGACACACTCGAGGACAGGTTCCGGGTTCAGTGTAGGGGCGGTGCCGTCCCCGCGAGATCCGCTGCGACGCCACATCGGCTACCGAACGTGGGCGCGCGGAATCGTAAAGCGCGGTGCACAATCTGAACAGATGTTCCATGACAGCCTTATGCCACGCCGGCGAAAGCAGCTAATACGAGCGAGGACGGCAAACGGCACAAAATCATCGTGCGCTGCCGCCGTTTTCGGTAGTTGACTCAAATCAATCGCCTTGCTCATGAACGCCGACGTTCGCTCTGCCGGGGGCAGCCCAGGAGGAAGATCGATGCCGGCATGGTCGCGGTCATGTCGAATCCCGGTGCAGTGACGCGCGGCGATCGCGGGTGGCGCTGGTCGAGGGCGCTGCTCACGCGTGCGCCGTTTCCGGCAGAGCCGCTGCAAGCTGGTCCAGCCTCTGCAACAGTGCTGTCCAGTACTCGACATGCGCGAAGGCGCCAAGCGGCACTTCTGTGTCGAAACAGACGGTACCCGCCATTTCCTCTGAAGTAAGCGGCTCCTCGTTCGCCAATTGTTTGACCAGCACGACCGCCCCGGCGTCGGACTCGTTGTGCAATTCCAAAGCACGGGTGCGTACCCGCTCCACAAGTCGACACGCGCGCGCATGAAAATCCAGCACGACAACGGGAATCGACAGCCTGTCACCCAATGCCGAAAAACGTGATCGATGCTCGTGCTTGAGAAAGGTAGCGTCGACCAGCACCGGATAGCCGGCCTCCAGCACCTGCCGCGCGAGCGCCAGCAGTACGTTGTAGTGGTGATCGATCGAGCGGGCTGAATACGCGGTGGCAGCCATCGGCCGGTTGTCAACCGGCGCGAACGGACTCAAGCGTTTGCGTTCGACGTCGCTGGAAAGGCGTATCGCGCCGATCAGACTGGCCAGCGCGTCGCTTGCGACCGATTTGCCCGACCCTGAATAACCGTGACACAGCAGCAGGTAAGGGCGCTGCATGGCGATCATACGTTCGGCGAGCCGCAGGTATCGATTCGCCTGCTCAGCGGCGTGCCGCGCCAGGTTGCCGCGCGCTTTCAACAACGCTACGTAAGCACGCACCAGTGCGCGGTAAACCATGTAGTAACGAATCGCGGGCAGCGCGGCAAAATCGCCGGTCCATTGCAGCCAGCTATTGAGGAGCCGCGCCGCGAGATCATTCCGGTCGTGCGCCTGCAGGTCCATGAGCAGAAAGCTCAAATCGCTGGCGACGTCGATCCATCGCAACGCATCGCTGAATTCGATGCAGTCGAACATGAGCACATGCTTGCCACGGCCTACGACGTTATCGAGGTGCAGATCGCCGTGACATTCGCGCACGAAGCCGCCGGCACGGCGTGCTTCGAGATGTCCCGCGAGCCGCTTGCCTTCGTTCTCGCACCAGTCACGCAATTGGGTGGGCACGAGCGTCCGTGTTTCCCGCTCGAATGCATCCAGCACTGTCTGCATCTGCATACGCACCGCCGCTGCCGAGCCGTAGCGGTGGTCCGGTGGCGTATGCGTTGCGTGGCGATGAAAGGCGGCGAGGCGTTCGGCGAGCGCGTCGATCTCTGCAAAGCCGAGTTCGCCGCGCGCGAGCAATGCAGAAAACACATCGCGTTCGTCAAATCGTCGCATCTTGACCGCGTGTTCGGTCACGCGCCCGTGCTTGCCGATCTTGCTGACGCGTCCCCGGCGAACAATCGTTTCAACACCACAGTAAAGTTCGTACGCGAGCCGACGGTTCAGCCGCACTTCGTCACAGCATGCACGCTGCCGTGAGGCAGGCCGCGTGAAATCGACAAAGCCCAGATTGACCGGTTTATTGAGCTTGTATGCGTAGCGGCCAGTCAGATAGATCACCGAAATATGCGTTTCGATACGGCGTATCCGACCTGCCGGATGGCGGTATGAACAGGGCCGTTGCAACGCTCGATCGATTGCGCGCCAGCCGCGCTGCGCGAGGTGTTCGCGTTGCCGTGCATGCAGTGGCTTGTGCAGCGGCGGGATGAAATGACTGGGCATGGTCGGCTCCGGAACGCAATGAGGGCCCCTCCAGCGTAGGCCCGCGTCATGAACCGGAATTGACTGAGGTCATGCCACGTTCACATCAGCACGGCCCAGCACGGCGGCTCAGTGCGACATCAATACAGGCACGGTCATCGTTTGGAGCATGGTCCGTGTGACGCCACCGAGCAGCCGTTCCTGAACGCGCGTGTGACCATACACACCCATCACGAGCAGATCGGCATGCCGGTCAGCCAGCGCGTCCAACAACATCGAGCCCGTCGTCAGGCTCGCCTCCTTGGGGGCGGCCACGAACCCCGCATCAATGCCATGCCGCGCCAGCCAGGCGGCAACGTCGATACCGGCTGGTGCCTCGCTGTCGGGATGCCGCTGGACTGTCATCACGGTGACAAACTTCGCATGCTGGATGACCGGCAGCGCATCGGCAATCGCCCGTGCGCTTTCGCGGCTGCCGTCCCACGCGATGAGCACATTCTCGGCGAACGACCGAACGTGTCCGGCGTATGGCAACACGATAGCCGGACGGCCCGAACTCATCAGCACATCCTCGACAAAATGACGTGCGATATACGATGCGCGATCCTCCACGTCGTCCTGACCGAGGATCAGCAAATCGGCGTGCCGCGCGTGCAGGACCGCTGTTTCGACAGCCGGTCCCGACGGCGCGCGCCATTCGACGCTGCGTCCAGCCTGCTCGGCCGTGGCGAGAAATCGTGCCTGGGCACTTTTGAGGTTCATGTCGTGCTGCGCCTCGCTGATGGCGGGGCGCAAGCCTTCGCCGTAGATAAGCAGCGGTTGCGTGAGATCCTGGCAAACGACATAAAGGCCAATCAGATGCGCATCATATTGACGCGCCAGATCGAGCGCGAAGTCGACGCGCGCGGAGCTGTGGGCGCTGTCGTCGAGATGTACGAGCAGAGTTTTGTAGTTCATGACGGTTCCTTGGCGGGGTGAGCTTGTGCGTCGGCGCCCGTGGCCGCCGACGCGGCGCTATGGGCCGATATCATCAGCACCGGACACTCTGCAATCCGCAGAAAGCGTTCGGCGACGCTGCCCAGCACGAGCCGCGGGAAGCCGCGCCGGCCATGCGTACCCATCACGACGACGTCGGCTTTCAACTCGTTCGCCGCACGCAGGATGCAGTGCGCAATGTCGTCGGCCGCCGGATCGACTTCGATGATTCGTGACGAACCCCGCACGCCCTCACGCCTCATGCGCGCGACGGCGTCGCCGAGCACGTGGGTGCCTTCCTGGAGGAAGGCATCGCGAATGTACGTCGGGTCGTACCCCGGCGCATCGTAGGACATCAGCGGCACGTCGACGACATAGAGCGGCTGCAACTGCGCGCCGGACTCGCGCGCCAGTTGCAATGCGGCGTCGAACGCGCGAGCAGACGTTTCACTGCCGTCCACGGCAACCAGAATCTGCTGATACATGGAGAGCTCTCCTGAGTGGGGCATGCGTTCATCGATGCGACATCAGGACCGGCACGGTCATCGACTTGAGGATCGAGCGTGTCGCTCCGCCCATCACCAGTTCATGCCAGCGGGCATGGCCGTATGCGCCCATCACGAGCAGATCGGCTCCGGTATCCGACACCTGCGCCTGGCGAGCCACAGTGCGAGCTTGAGCCGGGAATGCACGTGCTGGCTCGTATCAAGATGGACAACGATGGTCTTGTAGCTCATTGCAGTCGCTCCAGATGTCGGTGAATAGCACACGAGCGCATGTTTTGAGTCTATAGACCAGATAGTCGTCGCCGTTGATTCAGATCAACGGCGTAGTGGCGCGACGCCTCAGCGGGTTGCCGCGAGTGGGAGCCGGTGAGCGGCCGTGACGCACATTCCATTGGGGTCCGCGACAGGGGCACGTTAGCGCCAGGAAATGCGTTGCGCTCGGGTATTGATGCAACTCAATTGCGCTGACGGATCTCGACTTATCCTGTCATTCGGTATGATTTCGGGATGAAGCGAAGGAGCGGCTTGATGGAGCGAATCGGCTGACGTCATCGGCATCGCTGGCTGGCCAGATTGGCTCAGGGAATATCCCTGAGCCTACTGTTCGCCACTGCCATTACATGGGCAGGAGCCGTCAGACGGGCCAAGTCGATACCGACGGTATTTAAACTGCTTCATAACTTCCTTTTCTGCACAGATTGATGGCTGACACGCAGGAGCGATGGGTCTATATCGGAAAAGGGGCTCGGTGTGATGGCGGCGACCTTGCCAGGCGTCGCGCTTTCACAACATGGGTGGGATCGTGGGTATCCCCGTAGTTTCAAACGAGTACGCGCTGCGCATCCATTGATCTTCATCAAGGCCGTGAGGTCAGCGCGCTGTCATTTCAAGCCGAGGATGACTAACATCCAATATATGGGCGCAGCTTCTCGCGCTTGCCGCCAATGTGTGCCAGCAAATCGATTCGCCACTTCATTTCATGTACTGGCGCGGAGTTTGATATGCAGTCGCCGGAACCGCATAGTGCGATAACCGTCATCCTTCGTGAACACGAGCAGCTGTCGACCGTGATAGAGGGCATGCGGCGCTTTGTGCGTCTGCTGGCAGCAGGTACGCCTGCTCCGGGACTTGTTGTGTTACGGGCATGCTTTATTACATCCGCGAGTATCCTCAGCAGGTGCATCATCCTAAGGAGGATCATTACCTGTTCAGGCCGTTGCGGGATCGGACAGATGAATTTGACTATGTCCTTGCGGAACTGGAATCCCAGCACGCTCGAGGTGACGTGAAGTTGATAAATATCGAGCGTGCGCTGACCCGGTATGAATTGAAGGGTGCCCCCGCACTTCGGGAGCTGCGAGCCATGGTGGATGAGTATGGCGAGTTCTATGCAGACCACCGGTGTATGGAAGAGACGTTGATTTTGCCGGCCGCCAGACGTCTGCTGACAAAGGAAGATTGGGTGGAGATCGACGCCGCCTTTGGAGCAAATCGTGACCCGTTCGACGGGGTCAAACTTGAAGACGATCTCGGCAAATTATTCTCAATGATCGTCAAAACGATTCCGGAAACGGAAAGTTAGCAGTTCGGTTGCGCCTTTCGATGGGCGGCCGATCACGCGATGCAAACGCGGATCAGCAGGATCTGTGGCCGAGCAATCGAGCAAAGAGTTTTGTGAGTACTAAAAGCCGGCGCAGGAGGGAATATGCAAGCTGTTCGTCACTTTCACCTGGAACTGCGGCACGCAAGCGTGCCGACCTATGTTGCCAGCTACCTCTTTCCGATCCTGTTGCTGGCGTATGAGGTGTATAGGGTGGGCAGGTGGATCTTCGATTATGGGATGAACTTCGCGAACTTCAGGTTCATGGGTTACGAGTTTCTGCTGATGCTTGTGTTCGTTGCGCTCCAGGTCGTCTTTGAAGGGATTTTCCTGATTGGTGCCTGGATGAGCCGGGATCACGATTTCGAACATCGGGTCGCGAATCTCCTGGCCGGCCTCGGCTGTTCGCTGGTCGTCATCGGTTTCGACCTGGCGTTGCAGTACGCGCTGTAGCGCGAGTTCTGCGGGGCCGGCTACGTCCGCGTTTAGACGGCTTGTAAGTACAATCACCCCAATACCCCATCATCGAAGTAGAGCAAATCAGCGATGCGCACGGATAGAAGCTAACCGCCGTCGCGCTGGAATGGGAGCGTCAGCGGCTATTCGGCATCGAGCCCGCACTCGCCCAGCAGCCATTGGCGGAATGCGTTGATCGCGGGTGTGGGCGCGCGCTGCGTGACGAGCAGATAGCCGCGGTCGGTGACGACCGGCGTATCGAACAGTTCGACGAGCTGCCCAGTCGCGACGAGTTCGTCGACTAAAGGCGCCCACCCGAGCGCGACACCCTGACCCATGATTGCCGCATGCGCCACCAGCGTAAAGCTGTTGAACGTGATGCCGCGATGCGCGGCCGGCGCGTCGAGACCCTGCGCGGCGAACCAGTCGGCCCACGACAGCCAGCGTGCAGGATTGGTCGGTTCGAGGCGCAGCAGCGGCAGCATCGTCAGATCGGACGGCGAGCGCAACTGCGGATGCGCGGCGAGAAACGCCGGACTGCACACCGGTATAACGCGCTCCGGAAACAGTTTGACCGCGCCGCGGGCGGTCCAGTCCGAATCTTCGTCGCCGAAAGCGATCGCAATGTCCGCCTGATTGTGCGATGGATCGAACACGTTCTGCGACGTGATGATCTTGACGTCGGCGTCCGGCATCAGCGCCTTGAATTGCGACAGGCGCGGCATCAGCCAATAGGTTGCGAAGCCGAAGTCGGTGGAGAGCGTCAACGTTTGCGGAGTGCGCCGCGCGCGGATGTCGGCCGTGGCGAGGCGAATGGTGTCGAGCGCGTGACGGACCGCTTCGAACAGGCGCGCGCCGTCTTCCGTCAGCGTGACGCCGCGATGGCCGCGCTCGAACAGCGGCGCGCCGAGCGCTTCCTCGAGCTGCACGATACGCTGGCTGACCGCCGGCTGGGTCGAGCCCAGTTCGCGCGCGGCTGCCGTGAAGCTGGCCAGACGCGCTGCCGATTCGAACATCGTCAACGCCTGCATCGGCGGCAAGCGATCCTGCCTCGACATAACACCCCCTTATAGGCACATAACGATTTGCAGTCTTCACAGCGGCGAATTGGACGGCAATAGTGGTGCGCATACCGGGACTCGCACTCACGTCCCGCTGCTTGCACCGACACTTGCGATTCTATTCGAGGCGCGCTCCAATGCTTGACACGAAACCGAATATTCTTATTCTGATGGCCGATCAGATGACGCCATTCGCGCTTGCCGCATACGGGCATCGTCTGACGAAAACCCCCAATCTGGATCGGCTGGCGAAGCAGGGCGTCGTGTTCGAATCGGCGTACTGCGCGAGTCCGTTGTGCGCGCCGTCGCGCTTTTCTTTTCTTTCCGGCAAGCTGCCGTCAGCGATCGGCGCCTATGACAATGCAGCAGAATTTCCGTCGCAAACGCTGACGTTCGCGCATTATCTCCGCGCGGAAGGGTACCGCACGATTCTCTCGGGCAAGATGCATTTTTGCGGCGCCGATCAGTTGCACGGTTTCGAGGAGCGCCTGACCACCGACATCTATCCCGCCGATTTCGGCTGGACGCCCGACTGGGACAATTTCGAAGCGCGTCCGACGTGGTATCACAACATGAGTTCGGTGATCGACTCCGGTCCCTGCGTGCGCACGAATCAACTCGACTTCGACGATGAAGTCACGTTCACCACGCGTCAGAAGCTCTTCGATATCGCGCGCGAACGCCACGCCGGTAAAGATGCACGGCCGTTCTGCATGGCTGCCTCGCTGACGCATCCGCACGACCCGTACGCGATTGCGCAGAAATACTGGGACATGTACCGCGACGAAGAGATCGACATGCCCACACATCGCGATTCGTTCGATGAAGCCGATCCCCATTCGAAGCGCCTGCGCCATGTATGCGAAACCGACCGCACGCCGCCGACCGTTCAGCAGATCCGCAATGCGCGCCGTGCTTACTACGGCGCGATCTCATACGTCGACGACCAGTTCGGCGCGATCCTCGAAGCGCTCGAGCAGTCCGGACTCGCTCAGGACACCGTCATTGTGGTGACGTCCGATCATGGCGAGATGCTCGGCGAGCGCGGCCTCTGGTACAAGATGACGTTCTTCGAAGGCGGCTGCCGCGTGCCGCTGATCGTGCATGCGCCCCGGAAGTTCGACGCGCATCGCGTGAGCGAGTCGGTGTCGCATCTCGATCTGCTGCCGACGCTCGTTGAGCTGGCGCGTGGCGAGCGGCCCGCCGCATGGCCCGATTCACTCGACGGCCAAAGCCTCGTGCCGCATCTGCTCGGCGCACGTGGTGCGCATGGCGGCCATGACGAAGCGATCGGCGAATATCTGGGCGAGGGCGCCATCGCGCCGATCGTGATGTTGCGCCGCGGCCGCTTCAAGTTCATTCACACGCCAGCCGATCCGGACCAGCTGTACGACGTCGCCGCCGATCCGCTGGAACGCGAGAATCTCGCGGCGCGCGCGGAGTACGCATCGCGGGTCGCGGCGTTTCGCGGCGAGATTGCCCGGCGCTGGAATCTCGCCGCGCTGCACGACGACGTGCTGAGAAGCCAGCGCCGCCGCCGCTTTCATTTCGAGGCCACGACGCAAGGCACGGTCGCGTCATGGGACTGGCAACCATTTGTCGATGCAGGCCAGCGTTATATGCGCAATCACATCCACCTCGATACGCTCGAAGCGATGGCGCGTTTCCCGGCCGTGGTTCGCCAGTGCGTCCGTTAGCGCGTCCGTTAGCGATTCATCTCACTCTCATCTCACCCTCAGGAAGCCGACATGAAAAAGCTCTTCAAACAGGCGGTATCCGGCGTTGTGTTGCTATGCGCGGCGACCACGTTCGTGTCGGCGGCCGAGCCGCGGTCGTGCACCCAGGTCAACATGGCCGGGCCCGGCTGGACCGACATCGATGCGACCAATGCGATGACCGGCGTTCTGTTGAAGGCGCTCGGATACCGGCAGAACGTGGCGAACCTGTCGGTGCCGATTACTTATCAGGGTTTGAAGAAAGGGCAGATCGACGTGTTTCTCGGCAACTGGATGCCCGCGCAGGCGCCGGTCGTCAAGCCGTTCGAGGATGAGAGGTCGATCGAGGTCGTGCATCCGAATCTGAGCAACGCGAAGTTCACGCTCGCGGTTCCCGACTACGTGGCGGCGGCCGGCGTGCATTCGTTCGCCGATCTCGCGAAGAACGCCGACAAGTTCGATAGCAAGATCTACGGCATCGAGCCGGGGGCGCCGGCCAATCAGAACATCAAGAAGATGGTCGATGAAAAAGCGTACGGACTCGGCAGCTGGAAGCTCGTCGAGTCGAGCGAGACCGGCATGCTCACCCAGGCCGAACGCTCGGTTCGCGAGAAGAAATGGATCGTGTTCCTGGCGTGGGAGCCACATCTGATGAACACCAGGTTCAAGCTGACCTATCTCGACGGCGGCGACAAGTACTTCGGCCCGAACTATGGCGGCGCCACGGTCAATACCGTTGCGCGCACGGGTTACGCGGAACAATGCCCGAATGTCGGCCGCCTGTTCAGGCAACTGACGTTCAATGTCGATCTGGAAAACGGCGTGATCGCCGAGGTGCTGGAAAAGAAGACCGGCGTGGACGTGGCTGCCGCCGATGCGCTCAAGCGTCATCCGGAATTACTGAAGTCATGGCTCGAAGGCGTGAACACCGCTAGCGGGGCCAACGGTCTGCAAGCCGTGCAGACCGCACTCGGCGTGAAATAACAGCGGCATTCCTAACCACCAGGTCGCTACTCGAAAAATTCATGTCGCATCCGGTCGAATCCTTCTAAATCTGGACCCGTATTCTTGATCCGTCGATGCAGGCATGCCGGACGCATTGCATGCATCGCCTCCAGCGTCACTCGGTCTCAATCGGTATAGATCTGCCCGTCATGCGAGAAGCGCCGCGCGTAAGACGTTATTACACGCAGCAGGGATCGCTTTATCCAACGAAATACGCAGGCAAAGAGCAGGGGAGAATTAGATGAAGAAGAGAAATGCCGTCAGCCTTTCGGGGCTCGCTCTCGCGGCAAGCGCCGCATGCGCGCCCGCGGCTGTCCACGCGCAGAGCAGCGTCACGCTATACGGTATCCTGGATGCGGGTATCACCTACGTGAACAATGCCGGCGGCGCCCATCAGTTCAAATTCGACGACGGTATTTCATACGGCAACCGGATCGGCTTCAAGGGTGTCGAGGACCTCGGCGGCGGCTTGCAGGCAGTGTTCGTGCTCGAATCGGGTTTCCATCTAGGCAACGGACGATCAGGATTCGGCGGTGCGGAGTTTGGACGGCAGGCATACGTGGGCTTGAAGAACAATTGGGGGACGTTCTCGTTCGGCAACCAGCTCGACATGACCGATGAGTTCGTCTATCTGTACAACATCTCCTCGTGGGCGAGCGGCTACGCGATCCACCAGGGCGACTTCGACCGCATGAACGGCGATCGCCTGCCGAATTCCGTCAAATTCGTATCGAGCGATTTTTCAGGCTTCAAGTTCGGCGGCATGTACTCGTTCGGCAACACCGCCGGCGACTTCCATCAGAAGAGCGCATGGAGCGTGGGCGTGCATTACGAGCACAGCACGTTCAACATCGGCGCGGCGTATACGCAGCTGAACAATCCGTTCGGCATCTATGCGTTCGACCCGTACGCGATGATCGGCACGCGGACCTTCCTCGGCCAGCCGACCGTTTCCGTCAATCCGACGACCGGCGCGGTTACCGATCTATATAGCTCGTCGTCGTTCCCGGTCGATAAACAAGGCGCGTTCGCGATCGGTGCGGCATATACGATGGGCAACGTGATGCTCTCAGGGGATTTCACGTACACGACGATCAAGGGTTTCGGGCAGACCTCGCACATGCAGGTCTACGAAGCGGGCGCGTCCTACAACTTCACCCCGGCGCTGGTTCTGTACGGCGGATATCAGCACACGCGCTTCGAAGGAAACCACTGGAATCAGGGCTCGCTCGGGCTGCATTACCTGTTATCGAAACGTACCGACGTCTATATCTCCGGCGACTACCTGCGTGCATCGGATGGCGTGAATGCGGTGATCGGCTACAGCTTCACACCGTCGACGTCGAATACGCAGAGCGATGTGCGGATCGGGATGAAGCATTCGTTCTAGCCGGGTTGAGTGAGAAACATGGCGACATAACTTATGTCGCCATGTTGACTCGCCGTTATGGGCTATCTCCAGCTTGCCAGGTGGTCCGCCAGGAAACGGTCGAAACCGATAGGCGCGCGACCCAGCAACTGCACAACGTCCGGGCTGATCCCCGCCGCGTAGCCGGCGGGGATAGTCCGGCTCAGGCTCATGAGTGCCTCGATCGACCAGTCATCCATGCCTGCGTCGCGCATCGAGGCGATGGCGGTTTCATCCGACACCGCCACGTAGTCGATCCGGCGACCCAGCGCGGCACCGATGCGCGCCATCGCTTCCGCGTTCGACAACGCTTCGTCGCCGGTCAGAGTGTAGGGGTAGTACGCACATAGCCGCCGAAAATGCCATCTGGCTCGAGTTCTTCGATCTATGGGGTCTTGTTTCATGGCAAGCGCAGTGAACTCCATCAGCAGTATCGCGAAGGACAGGAAGACCAGTTGGGAGCGCTCGCGCTGATCCTGAACGTCATCGTCTTATGGAACACCATCTACATGGACGCCGTGCTGACGCAGTTGCGGGCCGAAGGGTTTCCGGTCCACGACGAAGATGTCGCGCGGCTCGATCCGCTCGGCTTCGACCACATCAACATGCTCGGGCGATATTCGTTCGCCATTCACGAGGCCGTCGCCCGCGGCGAGTTACGTCCGCTGCGCGATCCCCGAGAAGCTGCGGCCGAAGCCGCTTAAGTATCGTTAAGCTTCGTCGCGAAGTACAGCCGCAACAACCAACCGGCTGCGCTTGGCCTGAGCGTACCGCCATATTCTGAGGTCCGACCGGGATTCGCTAAAAATCCGCCACATCTCGGCCTTAGCTGCTGATTTGAACGCGAAATCGATGGTCGGGTCGAGTGGTGGAACGGGGCGTTGTAGATCCAGCAGATAGTCCCCGAGCCGGGTGATATGCTCCCGCCGGTACGGCGATAGCACCTTGAGTACCTCGGCGTCGACCGGATGCCCCTTCTGCTGCAGCTCTTTCAGTTTGCGCGACATCCACTGCACGTTGTACAGGATCACCATATTCGCCATGAGGTGGTTGTACTTGATCACCTTGCGCTGCTCATGGCGGACGTTTTCCGCGATGACGCCTTCGCCGCCGAACATCAGCCATTGCGCGAAGTCGTTGAACTGCTCGCTCTTGTTGGTCGCGGCGTGAATCGTGCGACGCAGCTCCGGATCACTCAGATATTTCAGCAGGAACAGTGTGCGGATCACGCGCCCCAGCTCCCGGAATGCGAAATAGAGCTTGTTCTTCGTGCTCTCCGAGCCGAGCCGGCGCAGAATCGTCGACGGCGTCATCCTGCCTGCCTTGATCGACACCTGCACCGCCGTCGAGAGCATCATCATCGCGCCCCCGCACCGATACGATTGATCATCGCCTGAAGCAAAGGCTCGAGCGCATAAGCAGGCAGTCGCAGCCGAACTCCATCGCCCAAAATCAACTCAGGCACGTCGCACACGTTCCCGTTGCCGGTGGCGTCCACGCCGCAATCGACGATTCCAACGCGCATAAAGCCCGCCATGGTCTGCGCCACTGCAACCGTGGCGCTCGCGGCGTGCTCCGCGCCACCGCTTCGCTCGGCTTGGCGAGCAAGCGCCAGGTACCTCGTCATCGAGGAACGGGAAATTCCGCTGCGCTCGCTATAGGCTTGGATCGTCAACCCGCTTGCTCGATACTCGCCTATGACCTCTCGCCAAGGCCGTGTGCCACGATTGCGCCGCCTTCTCGCTGGTGGCGAACTCACACCCGCCGCATCCCCAGGCAACTTCTCCGTTTCCTGCATGAATATCCTCCCGTCATCGCAATGGGAGAATCGTCAGCCATCAGCGACGTTCGCTCGATAACGGGGATTCTCGGGCGGATACGTTGTGCAAGCGCGGGCTGGTAATGAAGGAAGGCACGTTGGTCGGTGCGACGATCATCGCGGCACCGCCGTCGACAAAGAATGCCGATAACAGCCGTGACCCAGAGATGCATCAGATGAAGAAGGGTAACGAATGGCACTTCGGGATGAAGGCGCACATCGGTGTCGATGCCGATTCGGGCCTGGTTCACAGCGTGGTCGGCACCTCGGCCAATGAGTCGGATGTCTCGCAGGCCCATGCCCTGCTGAACGGCCATGAGCGTGAAGCATTCGGCGATGGTGGCTACACGGGCGTAGACAAGCCCGACGAGATGCAGGGCAAGTCGGTGAAGTGGCACGTAGCCGTCAAGCGCGGCAAGATGAAGGCGATGCGCGACGGTGCACTAAAGAGCTGCTCATCGAGGTCGAGCAGACCAAGGCGCAGATTCGTGCGCGAGTCGAGCATCCGTTTCATATCGTCAAGAACCTGTTTCACCATCGCCAAGGTGCGCTACAAGGGGCTGGTCAAGAACACGGCGCAACTGTTCAGCTTGTTCGCTTTGGCCAATCTGGTGATCGCGAAAAACCGGCTGCGCTTTGCTTATGGGAGAAGTGCGTCCGCTGTATGAAAAATGCGCGAGAAGAGACTCCTGATACGACTGGAACCCACTTCGATCACGATCGAATCTCTTCGGCGCTCTGAAAATCGCAAGCTGTCTTGTCTGCCAGGCAAGTGGTGAGCCCTTTGATCAGCGTTTCCCTAAACTAGGGCGAAGTCTAAAGTCTTGGCCTCCTATCATCATCAGCTTCGCTCCTGGCCTTGCTGAGGCTCACCGGGCGCCTCTGCTGCATCTCGCAAAGCACCTGAGCCCGGACGCAAACGCCGTCGCGGCGCGGCCATCGTGCACCAGGCACCGGCTGGCCGCTAGCCAGCCCATCGTTGCCTGAACGGCTGATCGCGTACGAGACTCATTTTCACGGCGCCTAGCTCGTCAAACTGAAGCCTGCCTCAAGCTTCTGCTAGAAGCGATGCCGGATGCCAATAACTACTTGCGCTTGGCTCTGAGTTGAGGAGGCGGTTAGGCCCGTGAGGTTTGCGACCGCCTTCCCACCGGTCGAATCAGTGCCCGACGCGTGCTGGTAAACAGCGACTGTGTAAAGGTCAGTTCGCTTGGAAAGGAAGTAGTCAGCCCCGATCGTGCCTTGATTGTAAGTTGCACCGTTGACGCCATATCCTTTCAGGTAGTTATAGGCGACGCCGAGGTGGAGGGCCGGCGTGAGTTGATAGCCGACATTGATTTCAATGTCGTGGAATCTTGCATCGCCGCCTGCGCCGGTAGCCGGGAGACCCGGTAGCGTCCCGATATCCTTGAACTGCGTGTTGCTGTAGTCAACGCCGAACGTAGCGGCACCAACGGCATAAGAAGCGCCTGCGACGAAGATCTGCTGTCTTTTCGCGGACGCATAGCCGGAATACACGCGGCTTGCAGTCATGTTGGACCCCGTAGTGCTTGAAGCCGCGGTATTGCCAAAATAGGAGAAGTTAGGATCCCGCGCGTCGACGAAGGCGGCGCCAAGCGTGAGTGGTCCCAAATTGTAGTTCGCCCCGACTGACCAGATCTGGTTTTGGTTGAATGTTCCAGCGACACCGCCGAAGCTGTAGAGGCCTGCGAACGACAATCCACCGTACGACACACTTCGAAACTTGATCGCGTTGTTGACGTGGTTGCTGCCATCTGTGTTATCTACATCGCCAGGATGGGCGCTGGCGTATCCGCCCCACATCTGTGCCGCCACGAACATGTAGGTCAAGTCGTTAATCAAATCATATTGACGCCCGAACGTAACGGTACCTATGTTCGATGATGAAAAACCGAGATAGGCTTGGCGTCCGAACTCGTCGCCCCCTTGACCGAGCTTTCCGTTCGCAACACTGAAGCCGTTTTCAAGCACGAAAAGTGTTTGCAGTCCGCCGCCGAGGTCCTCAGCGCCTCGCAGCCCCCAACGGTCGCCACTGAGATTTCCGGCGACCATCGAATACTGCTTGTGGCCACCAACGTTGTTCGCATAGTTCATGCCGACGTCGATCATACCGTAGAGTGTGACGCTGTTCTGAGCCTGTGCCGTAGATGCGAACGAGGCTATGAGGGCCGCCGCAATCAAGGACTTTTTCATATGAATGTTTTGTGGTTGGATAAAAAAATTCTTCACTGTCTCACTCCAATCTTTTCGACAATCAGCGAGGTCACGCGGCCTGCCCTTGGACGACTCTTTTTGGATCTCCGGGCACAGTCGAGAGCCTGCCGAAAGCAGGTGCAAACCCCTTCGTCACGCTGGTTGCAGTGCGGTGCTTCCGGGAAAGATTAAAACGCCGGCAACCAGAGTTGACGGCGTCCAGGGACGCCTTCCTTACTTGATGACCAAGTGCGCGCCGCTCGTCGACTTGTCTTCCATCGTCGCGAGAGCCATCACCTTGTCGCCCTTGACAAGCTTCACGCCGCGAGCGGCCGCAGCAAGTGCGGCCAGGCCGGAAATTCGTTTCATGGGAGGAGCTCCAGCAGATAACGGTTGATCATTCGGGCAGGTGCTGCAGCATGAACGACAGTGTGGCCTCATGCTCGTCGCTGTTCGTCTTGGCGGGTTCCGACGGCGGCGAATCGAATTTCGCAACGACTACGTTGAGGCCCTGGTTGCGCACCTTGATCGTCACGGTGCCGTCGGCGCCGGTCTTCAGCGGTTCGGAATCGGGGTCGTTGAGGAGGTCTGGCTGCACCTCGGCGCCGTGCGCGGGCTTGCCGTCGTAGAGCACCCGAACCGTCAGCGGCTGGCCCATCTGATCCGGCAGCCGCTTGCCGATCGGCACGATCTGCAGCTTCTGCCCGGGCAGTACGGGCATCGCCCCATCTAGAGGCCGGCGCAGATGCACCCCGTACTTGAATGTGTGCAAGCTGATCGTGGCGTTGGGCACCTCTTCCTTGCCCTTGTTGTACCACTTGCCGTCCGCCGTCTTGCTCCACAGGCCGTTGTCCATGATCCCGGCAACGATTGCCGGCTGGTTGTCGGTATTCACCACAAGCAGCGGGCCGCTGGGCGTGAGCTGCGTGGAGACCTCCTTGCCCTGCTCGTCGTAGGCCGTGACACTCTTCACTTTTTGCTGGCGCTTGATGACATCCAGGTCGTCGCCGCCGAGGCCGTAGATCAGCGCCAGCTGGTTCGAGCGCTGCGCAAACCAGATGCCATGGGCCTGCGCCAGGCTGGCTGCGCCCATGCCTGCAACTATGCTTGCCACGATAGCAAGCTTTCCGGTGATCCTCATTTGTGTCTCCTTCAGTGGTTGGCAAAAAACGGTTTGTTCACAGTTTTGCCGACAGTGCCGGCTTTTCCATCTACAGATCGAGTACCAGCCTCCGGCTATTGGCACGCGAACAGCAGGGAGTGAAGCGATCGTTCCTATTCTTCTCGTCGTCGGAGAGAAACACGTCACGATGCTGCGGTTCGCCTTCCAGCACGCGCGTTACACAAGTGCCGCAGACGCCTTGCTCACACGACGTCGTAATGTGGATTCCGTAATCCGCCAAAGCAGCCATTACCGTCTTGTCTGCAGGGATACAAATAGTCTTGCCAGTGCTTACAATCGTGACGTCGAATTCGACATTGCTGTCGGATTCCCTGCGTTCAACGCTGAAATATTCCCTGTGCATGCGGTTTTTGTGCCAGCCTTTTTGCAATGCGGTGTCGATGACTGCATTCATGAATGCTTCGCCGCCGCATACGTATAAGTGCATTTCGGCATCGGGCGTTTCGAGAAGCGCGGCTAGATCCAGCCGTTGCTGTTTCTGGTCTTCCGTGAAGTGGAAGAAAACGCGGTCGGCGAATTTCGAGCGCTTGATGCGGTCGACAAAGGCTGCGCGCGCCGGCGAGCGCGCAAAGTAATGCATTTTGAAATCGGCTCCGAGATCCGCCAGGTGTTCCGCCATGCAAAGAATCGGCGTAATACCGATACCACCCGCGATGAGCAGGGAATGCTTCGCGGATTCCACGAGCGGGAAGTGATTTTTCGGAGCGCTGACTTCAATTAAGTCGCCTTCCTCGACCTGCTCATGCATGGCTCGCGATCCACCGCGCGTTGGTTCTGCCCGCATGACGGCAATGAGATAGCGATGTCTTTCCCCAGGAGGATTGCACAGTGAGTATTGTCGAACCTTTCCGCCGGGCACATGAATATCAATGTGGGAACCGGCCGTAAACGGCAGCAGTGCTTTTCCGGCAGGGTCGACAAGTTCAAAAGATTGAATGTTCTCCGTTTCGGCCGTTTTTCTGGACACTTTCAACGCGAGCGTCGTTCGGGGCGACACGGAAGCCGTCCGACGGCGTTTGCCGCGCAGATAACTGCCGATGCCGGCGTAAGCCAATACCGGTACAGAGAGCATGCCGATCAGTTGCAGGACTTGAATAATTCCGCCGCTCAGCCATCCGTAATGCAGCGCAAGCGCCGTCAGGTAAATTCGATGACCTAAGCTGTTCTCGGCATATGGGGTAAAACGCAACACTTTGCCTGTGCTCGCATCGAAACTGACATAGGAAAACGCATTTACATGCGGTGCGTCGCGTGCGACAAGATCGATGTTGAAAGCATCCCCGGGCTTGCCAGGGTAGCGAATGCGGGCATATTTTGGTTGCGGCACCAATGCCTGTGCGCGTTGCCAGAGGGCCTCGACTGGCAGGCTTTGCGTATCGGCCTGCACGACCAATCCAGGAGAAGGTGCGGGGGGCTTCGAGGCTGTCAGTGTGTAGAGCGCATCCCTCACGAATTGAAACGATTGCAGCGCGCCGGTGAGCGCGGACGCAAGTACGATGAGGCTGACATAGACGCCAAGGGTTTTGTGCAGATTGAGCCAGCGCGCGCGACCGGTGAGGTTGGGCTTGATCGTGACGGCGCGCCTGCGCTTACGCAAGGCCTCTGGAATCCACACAGCCAAGCCGCCACCGACCAGGACAATCGCGAATGTCAGCGCAAGCGTTCCAGCGACGACGCTTCCATTCTCCAGAAACTGAAAGCTGTGCAGTCTGGCCATCGTACCGAACAGGCCGCCGTAACGATGCTCGCTTCCAAGCACTTCGCCAGTGCATGGATTGACGTAGTACCACCGGTTGTCGCTCAAAAGAACGCGCGTGCTGGAATCCGCGTCGTCGTATATGCGCAGCTGCTTTGGCCGGCCTGCGACTGGATTAGAAGCGCTGGCATTGGCAATCAACGTATCCAGCGGTAGGCGCTGTTTGCACGATGCGACTTTGAGCAGATCGTGGTAGATGGCGGGTTCGAGTGGCGCCCGAAACAGCATGCCCGCGCCGGTAACCGCCACCATGACGACGAATAGACCGATGCTCAGGCCTATCACGCGATGTAGCTGAAGAATACGCTCACGTAGAGATACACGCATAGGACCCCCAATAACTGGAATGACGTTGGCTTTGATTGCAAGCCATCGGCTCGACGATGACTGCTGCGATGGATGAGGCGTCGTGCAGCGCCACCAGTCGCTCGAGGTCAGATGCGAGGTGCGCGCCCCACGTGGGCTGGTTCTTAGAGAAGGCCATGTCTGGCAGGCTGTGGGTATGAGGCAGATGATCAACGCCCGGCAGTATCATCGTTGCGAATATCCTGCGATTAGCAACCATGCCTCCTACCGAGATGCCGCCCAAACAGTACGTTAGGAGTAAACCAGATAAGATAGGAATCCAAAGTAACATCCTATGATGCTTAATATCTGTAAGATCCATGAATCTCCTGGCGCACTTCGACTTAGGGCTTTGGTCGACGGCGAGACTTGACAGTACGCGTACCCGCGGCGAACCTATGAGTCCAATTCAAAAAGTTTGATAGGTCCAATGGCTGACTCCTTACTTGCTGACCTCCTGATCGGCCGTCTCCGTCGGGACGGGTCCGTACCCCTACAGATCCAGATCGCGAACGGGATCCGAGACGCGGTATCCGACGGCACTCTGAAGGCTTCCGCACGTTTGCCGTCTTCCCGTACGCTCGCGGCGGCACTAGGGGTCTCCCGAATAACCGTTGTAACGGCTTATGACAGGCTGTCGGCCGACGGCTATCTCCATACCGATTCCACGAGCGGTACGCTTGTCTCCGACAAGCTGCCGCAATCGATGAAGTCGGTGCCTCGGGAATCAACCGCACGAACCCTGTCCGAGCGCGGGGAGCAACTGATACGCGCTCCTGCGGGCATCCAGGAACGCAAGGGGGCGTTCGTGCCGGGCGTCTGCGATACGGATTATTTTCCTTATCAGATATGGAGGCGTATCCAGAATCGCTATCTCGGGGAGCAGCATGCGGACCTCATGGGCTACTCCAATCCAGGCGGATATCTCCCGTTGCGCCGCGCGCTGTCGGAGTATTTGCGCGTATCGCGCGCGGTTCGGGCCTCCCCGGAACAGATCATCGTAACAATGGGGAGCAATCAGTCGATTGACCTTTGCTCACGCATTCTGGCCGACGTGGGTGAACTAGCCTATGTTGAAAACCCTTGCCACTGGGCAACGCCAATCCTGTTGCGCGCCAACGGGCTGGAAGTGGAGGCTATTGCTGTCGACAGTAACGGTATGAAGCTCGAACGATGTTTGCGCCGACCTCGACTCGTAGTGATGACCCCATCGCATCAGTTTCCAATGGGGGTGACGTTGTCGGACGAACGGCGTGCCCGTCTGCGTGCGGCCGCTGAGCGGTGGGACGCATTCGTTCTGGAAGACGACTATGACAGTGAATTCCGATATGACCAGCGTCCGCTTCCGTCTCTTCAAGGCGTCGATGAAAACGGCCGTGTCATTCTGATGGGAACGTTTAGTAAGGTAATGTACCCCGGCATGAGGCTCAGCTATATAGTCGTTCCGCCCGACCTGGTCGATTCCTTCGCAGCCGCTTCGTTGCGCTTATACAGACCAGGGCACCTTTCCTTGCAGGCAGCAATGACAGACTTTATTGCGGACGGTCATTTCTCGACGCACATTCGGCGGATGCGCGATATCTACGGTGCAAGACAATCGGAATTGCTCCGATGTCTGGACCAGTGCTTTGGCGATGCACTTGAAACATCACGGAACGCGGCGGGTCTGCATATGACAATCAGGATCCGGGATCTGGTTGACTTCGATACGACTGTATCGCGATCGCTTGAACAGGGAATTTACCTTCGCAGGCTGCACACGTTCAATCAAGGCGATCCAGGATTTCGTGACGGATTTCTGTTGGGGTTCGGCGCGCTCGATATCGAAGCCATCCGTCCCGCTGTCCAGACCTTCGCCCGCATCGTCGAGAGCGTAATATCCGTGCCGGATTCGCGGTAATGCCCCTCAGACACTTCTCGGCAAGGGTCGTACAGCCGCTCGCGAGGGACATGAATGTTTTGGGGACTGCCGCGTCGGCACTCCGTGACCGCGAAGTTCGTCTGGCGGACGCCGACGCCTGGGCCGATCTGAAAGCCTGAGCCGCAAGCGCGAGTCCGGGCACGAGCCGCCGGAACTGCAAGCCGATCTGGGACGTTATCGACAACCCGACCTCGAAGTGTCTGCGCGGCGGCCGCGAACTCCTCCTCGAGAAACTCGACTTCTCGAAGATGCCGAACGCCGCGGCGATACCGGAGAAATGTCGCACGCCGTATTCGGTCGCCTAGTTCTATTCGACCTTCATTGCGGCAGGCCTCGCGCCGGTGAAAGTCTCGCCGAACGCTCGTCGGCCTCGCGGGCCGCCGCAGTTGACCGATCTACGATCCCGGTAATTTCATCCATCGATGCGGCCGTTTGCTGCAGGCTCCCCGCGGGAGACTCTGTACGGGACGAAAGGTCGTGGCTTGCGGCTGCGATTTCGTTAGCTAAGGAACCTGAATTCCCATTCCGGCGCTTCACGCAATCGCGACGCTCCTAACCTCTCGTTCTCGCGAGAGGAGGCTGCTGCTGAAGACGGCGCCTTGTAGGTACTTACAAATCCATTGCCGAGTTCATACTGCGATCTTTCCCTTGTCTTCGTCGAGACCGTTGAACAAGTGCCGGGATACACAATCGTCTTTCAGGAGATGCATGGAAATTGCATTCGGCGCGTTGATGAGCCGCGATCAACTCTGCAAATGGTGCCGTCCGCAGTTGACTATCGTAGAGTTCTAGCAGTCGGGCGGTAGCCTCAAAAGCATGCGGTCCGAGACTGTAAGTAGATTCGAGGCTTCGGGACATTGCGAGCTCACCGAGGCTCCTGTCGGTGTCGATGTAGATCGACAGATTTCCGTCGCCGAAGCCAGCGTCAAACAAATAGAATGATGCAAACATCGTTCTGACGATAGTTCCCAAATGGAATGCGGAGCCATGCTCCGAACGCAGAGCACTGAGACTTAGATGATTCCGAAGCGACAGGTCGATAATCGTCGCATCGGAAAGCCTGCTTTTCACCGGCTGCGCAATTTCTCAAGCACGCAATGCCATGTTGAGTCGGAAGAAATGGTTCGTGCAGACGTCCGAGCGGTCACGTGTTTCGGCCACGCCCACGACGGCATATGAGGCGTCTGATCCCTCCCAATCCTCGGGGCGTCAGCGTAAAGAAGGCTTCAATCAGGACGTTAAAAAATCACGTAGACCTTGCGCATCGTCTCTTCGACTTCCCACGTGCCTTCCGTGTGTGCTTCGAAGAACAGCGTGTCGCCGCCGGTGAAGTGGATCGTGTCTTCGCAGTCGGGCGTGAAGCGGCCGCGGCCGCTAACGAAGTGCATCACTTCGGCCTGCTTGACCGAGCGCCGATATGTGCCGGGCGTGCATTCGAAGATGCCTGTATCGATCGCTTCGCTGCCCCGTATCACTCTCTGCACGCCCGATACCTTGATCTCCGGCGTGCCCGGAAGGCAGGTTGTGCCCCAGTCCTCCAGGCCCTGCAACGCAATGCTTTGTTTGATCTGCTGGACTTTCATCTTGTGGTTTCCTTGACGATGGTTGAATGACGACAAGACTTATTGCGCGTGCGCGATGCGGCGCTCGATCTTGCCGAGCCGCACGACGGTCACGCCCGCCCGTAACTGCCTGAGCGAGGGCATCACGAGCATGCAGTCGGCGTAGGGCGTGCGCACGGCTTCGTCATCCGACCAGCCGATCACGCTGCCCGCTTCGGGAAACACTTCGAGCCCTGTGTAGTTATCCGCGAAACGAAAATCGAGGCTCTTCGCAACGACAGGTTCCGTCGCGCGCACGATCAGCATTTCTTCGGGCAGCGGAAGGGTCCACCCGGCAGGCAGGTCCGCTTCATCGACGACACCCGACAGCACGAGAAAGCGCGCCGTCACATCGCGTGCGACGGCCACGGCGTTCGCTTCCCAATGTTGCCCGCACTCGATCAGCAGCGCGTTCTTCGCGCTTTGCGGATTGCCGAAGCCTTCGTAGTCGCGCATCCGGCGTCCTTCCGGATGGCCTTCGTCGCAGATCACCGTGGCAGGCGTGCCGAGCTGTTCCGCCAGCGCGATGCCTTTGTCGAGCGGCCCGGAGACGATCAACGGTTTGCTCTTCTCATGCATCGAGTGCAGATCGAGCAGCAGGTCGACGGTATCGATCACGGGCCGCATCGCGCGTGCGCGGCGCAGTTCGCTCGAATCGCGCGTGGCGTCATCGAGCGTTTGCGCGGTCCACACGCGATTGAAATCCTGATCGACGAAGCGTGCCGCATCGGGCGCCGACGGATCGAAACGCGCATACGCATCGACGTTCGCGAATGCGAGCGTCAGCCTGCCGCGCGTTGGCCGCAGCTTCGCGCGCAGCAGCGCATCGACGGCGATCGCGCCGCACACTTCGTTGCCATGCGTGAGCGCATTGATCATCACATGCGCTCCGGCCACGCCCGAATCGAAGGTATGCAGGTAGGGAATGCCAGTCCCGCTGCGTTCGTGCATGGAGATATCGGGGAACGCGACTTCGATCGGATAGGCATGCGTGTTCATTCGAGACCACCCTGGCAGAGATATTTGATCGACAGATAGTCGTCGAGCCCATACTTCGACCCTTCGCGGCCGTAGCCCGATTCTTTCACGCCGCCGAAGGGCGCGGCCTCGCTCGCGAGCGCGCCCTCGTTAATGCCGACGATGCCCGCTTCGAGCCGCCGCGCGACGCGGTCGATGCGGCGCACGTCCTGGCTATAGAAATAAGAGGCGAGGCCAAAGGGCGTGTCGTTGGCGGCGCAGATGGCTTCGTCTTCAGTATCGAAGCGAAAAAGCGGTGCCACCGGCCCGAATGTCTCCTCGCAGCTGAGCTGCATCTGCGCATTGGCGTCCGCGAGCACAGTGGGCGCGTAGTAGTTCGGGCCGAGTTCCGTGAGGCGCCTGCCGCCCGTCAGCACCCGCGCGCCACGACTCACGGCATCGTCGACGTGACGGGCGATCTTGTCGATGGCGCGCGCGTTGATCATCGGGCCGATCTGCGCGGCGGGATCGGTGGCGGGTGCGACTTTCAGGGCCGCCACGCGCGTCGCGAGCAGGTCGGCGAACTTCTCGTACACGCCTGACTGCACGTACAGGCGATTCGGGCACACGCAGGTCTGTCCGCCATTGCGGAACTTGGCCGCGATAAGACCGGTCGCGGCCGCGCCGAGGTCAGCGTCGTCGAAGACGATGAACGGCGCATTGCCGCCCAGTTCCAGCGAGAGCTTCTTGAGCGTGTCTGCCGACTCGCGGGCCAGATACTTGCCGACCGGCGTCGAGCCGGTGAAGGTGATCTTGCGCACGCGCGCATCGTGCAGCCAGTCGGCGACGGTGGCGACCGCGTGATCACGCGAGGCCGTGATGAGGTTCAGCACGCCCGCCGGCACACCGGCTTCATGCGCGAGCAGCACGAGCGCCGAGGCGGTGAGCGGCGTGTCTTCAGCGGGTTTGGCCACCACCGTGCAGCCGGCGGCGAGCGCCGGCGCGATCTTGCGCGCGATCATCGCCAGCGGGAAATTCCACGGCGTGATCGCCGCGACGATGCCGATCGGCTCCTTCAGCGCTGTCATACGTTTGCCGCGCTGCTGCTGCGGAATCAGATCGCCGTAGATGCGCGTGGCTTCTTCCGCGAACCATGCGACATACGACGCGCCGTACGCCACTTCGCCTTTGCCTTCCGCGAGCGGCTTGCCCTGCTCGAGCGAGATCAGCGCGCCGAGCGCCTCCTGATTCGCGACGATCAGCGCATGCCAGCGGTGCAGTACGGCGGCCCGTTCCTTTGGCAGCCACGCGCGCCATGCGGGCAGGGCACGCGCGGCGGCGTCGGTGGCGGCGTGGGCGTCGGCGGGACTGCTGTCGGCGACGTCGGCGATTACCTCGCCGGTGGCGGGGTCGGTCACGGCAAAGCGCGAATTGTCTTGCGCGGGCGTCCACTTGCCGTCGATGAAGTTGTCGTGGCGAATCAGTTCGCTCAGTTCGAATGTGTGTGACATACGGGCTCCTGTTGCCGAATGCAGTTAAACCAGTTAAGCGAGTTTCGCGGCGATAGCCTGGCCGACTTCGATGGTGTTCGCCTTGCCGCCCAGGTCGCCGGTATGCGGGCCTTCGATCAGCGTCGCTTCGATTGCGGCGAGAATAGCGTCATGCGCCTCGCGTTCCTTGCCTGCGTGATTGCCGAGGAAGTCGAGCATCATCGCGGCCGACCAGATCATCGCGATCGGATTGGCGAGGTTCTTGCCGGCAATGTCGGGCGCCGAGCCGTGCACCGGTTCGAACAGCGACGGAAACTTGCGGTCCGGGTTCAGGTTGCCCGACCGCGCGAGACCGATCGTGCCGGTGCAGGCGGGGCCGAGATCGGAGAGGATGTCGCCGAACAGATTGGTGGCCACCACCACGTCGAAGCGATCCGGGTTCAGCACGAAGCGGGCGCAGAGAATGTCGATGTGCTGCTTGTCCCACTTCACGTCGGGGTACTGCGCCGCGATGCCGGCTGCGCATTTGTCCCACCAGGGCATGCTGATCGCGATGCCGTTGCTCTTCGTGGCGACGGTGATCTGCTTGCGCTCGCGGCGTTGCGCGAGATCGAACGCGAACTTCAGCACGCGCTCGCTGCCGTGGCGCGTGAACACCGATTCCTGCAGCACGAATTCGCGCTCGGTGCCTTCGAACATCACGCCGCCCACCGACGAATACTCGCCCTCGGTGTTTTCACGCACAATCCAGAAGTCGATGTCGCCCGGCTTGCGGCCCGCCAGCGGCGACGGCACGCCGGCGAAGAGCCGTGCAGGCCGCAGGTTGATGTACTCTGGTCGAATTCGCGGCGGAACTTCAGCAGCGAGCCCCACAGCGAGATGTGGTCGGGCACCGTGTCCGGCCAGCCGACCGCGCCGAACAGGATCGCATCGGCCGATTGCAACTGGGTCTTCCAGTCGTCCGGCATCATCTTGCCGTGCTTTCTGTAGTACTCGCAGCTGGCCCGTTCGATGTGCTGATACTCCAGCTCGATGCCGAAACGCGCTTTCGCCGCGGCCTTTCTTCTGCAACTGCGAAAGTATGCGCAGGTCAATCCGGTCCAGCTTGCAGTCGCTGCTCGTCGTCGTGTTATCACTCCGGCGATCGGTGAAAGGATCTTGAAGGACCCTCCCACTCTAGTATGCAGTGGCATGGTTTTTGACCTTCAGCGCGGCCCTAACGTCGGCTTGCACGAGAACGTCGTCGAGGGTCTTTTCGAGCCGTTCGAACAGCAGGTCAAACTCGGCCTCGGTGTACGACAGCGCCGGCGCAAAGCCGAGAATGTTGTCGCCGAACGCGCGGAAAATCAGGCGGTTTTCATACGCCGCCGCGGCGATCCGCTCGGACAGTTTCAGCGAGGGATCGAAACCTGCCTTGCTGTCTTTGTCCGAAACAAGTTCGAGTGCGCCGAGCAGGCCACGATGGCGCGAGTCGCCCACGAGCGGATGCGCGAGTAGCGCGTCGAGGCCTCGGGCGAAACGCGGGCCACGTGCGACGCCGTTCGCGAGCAAGCCGCCTTCGTGATACAGGCGCAGCACTTCGAGACCGATCGCCGCGCTGACCGGGTGCGCCGAATACGTATGGCCGTGGCCGATGATCGCTTCGGCGTCGCCGTCGGCAATGCCTTGATAGATTTCGTCAGACATCAGCACGGCGCCCATCGGCGCATAGCCGGAGGTCAAGCCCTTTGCCACGGTCATCAGATCCGGTTCGACGTTTTCGCCCTGGCACGCGAATAGCGGACCCGTACGGCCGAAACCGGTGATGACTTCGTCGGCGACGAACAGAATGCCGAGTTGACGGCAGCTTTCACGCATCGCTTTCAACCAGCCGACCGGCGGCACGATCACGCCGCCTGAGCCCTGAATCGGTTCGCAGAAGAAGGCCGCAACATTGTCCGCGCCGAGTTCGGCCACCTTCGCTTCGAGCGCGGCCACCGAGGCGGCGATCAACGCGGCGTCGTCGGCGAAATCGTTGCGGTACGCATACGGCGACGGTAGATGGTGCTGGTTCGGCAGCGGCAGATCGAAATTGCGGTGGAACGCGGGCAATGCGGTCAGCCCTGCGCCCATCGTCGACGAGCCGTGGTAGCCGCGTTGCAGCGCGATGATGTGTTTCTTCGACGGCCGCCCGGTTGCGTTGAAGTAGTGCGTGATGAAACGAATGGCCGAATCGACTGCATCGGAACCCCCGAGCGTGAAATACACGTGTTGCAGCGAAGCGGGCGACACCTCCACCAGCTTTTGCGCCAATTCGATCGCCGGGGCCGAACCGAAATGGAAATAGCCGGTCGCGTAGGGCAGTTTCTTCATCTGCTCGGTGGCGACGTCGACAATGCTTTGCTGGCCATAGCCTACATTGACGCACCACAGGCCCGAGAAGGCGTCGAGCAGTTCGTTGCCAGCCGCGTCGCGCAGGAACGCGCCGCGGGCGGACTCGAGGACGGTGACGCCGCGGGCTTCGTGCGCGCGGTAGTTGATGACCGGGTGAATCAGATGCTTGCGGTCGGCTTCGATAAGCGAATGAATCGGCATGATGGTTTCTCGTCGCGGGAAAGGGCTGTTGACCGTTCCATACTACTGACCCGCGACGATCACCTGCTCACCTAAACAATTGTCCGAAAAGCGCGCCCGACGCGTTTTGATGTGTGGCCTTAGCATTTTCTGCTGCGGACGCTGAAAAGCCGCGCCACGCGGGGGTTTCAAGCGGTCCTGCCCTCAATAGCCTTGCGCGCGGTCGATCTCTGACCGAGCATCGGCTGGCCTTCGCGATGGCGGCGCAGATTCTCGAGCACTACGTCGACAGCGCTCTCCGGCCGTGTCGCGCTGGCGATATGGGGCGTGATGCGCACGCGTGGATGCGTCCACAACGCATGACCGGCGGGCAAGGGCTCCGGATCAGTGACGTCGAGAATGGCGTTGTGCAACTGGCCGCTATCCAGTGCCGCCAGCAAATCCGGCTGGTTCAGATGCGGACCGCGCCCGGTCTGAATCAGCGACGCGCCGCGTGGCAGCTTCGCGAACAACCTGGCATCGAGCAGGCCGCGTGTGGCGGGCGTGAGCGGCAACAGGCAGATCAGGATGTCAGTGCGGGCGAGAAACTCATCCAGCACGCCTTCGCCCGCATGGCAATCGACACCTTCGATCTCGCGAGCCGAGCGGCTCCAGCCCGCGCACGCGAAGCCGAACGGACGCAGCCGTTGCAACACGGCGGTGCCGAGCACACCGAGTCCGAGCACGCCGACGCGGCGCTGGCTGAATCGTCAGCACGCCTTGCGTGATGTACTCGACCATCCCTTCAATAATTCCTGGCTCGATCATCCGTACCACCGGTATATGCGCCGGCACGCCCGACAGGTCGAACTGGTCGATACCAGCGCCGACCGAGAACACGATTTCGAGGTTCGGGAAGGTGCGGGTGGGGTCTTCAGGCGGCTGCCAGGCGGCGAGGTAGCGGATCGCGGCCGGGTCGCTGAGATCGGGCAAGACGTGGAACGGCAGGTTCGGTGCCTTCTGCGCGACGAGTTTCGCCCATCGCGCGCCGCGCGCCGGGTCGGCTTTATAGAGGAAGGCCATGATGGATCAGCACATCGCCTGGTTGATGATGCCGTATTGCAGGTAGTGCGCGTCGTGCCCGCTGGTGGCGGGTTCGCCCGGTGTGCCGCGGCGGACCATTTTGACGACCGTGTCCACGCGCGGCAACCCCAACTGTTCCAGCCACTCGGTCAGCCCGCTTTCGCCGGGTGTGTCGATGCGCACGAACATGCCTTCGTTCAGCGCGAGCCAATGGCGGATGAGGGCCTTGGCCCGGCTTGAATCCTCCGACGCGGGCGCGACCACCGGTCCGATCGCAAAGCCCTTCCCGAAGCGGCGAAACAGCGCGAAGCCGATCAGTTCGCCGTCGCGATCGAGGGCAATGCCGTCGATCGCGCTTAATAGTGCGGGCAAGACTTCTCCACGGTCCAGGCCGCTTGCCTGCGAGGCCAGTTCGACCAGCCGTGCCGTATCGCTCGACCCGAGTGGGCGCAGGCGTTCCCCGGGCGGCAAGGAAACGAGAGGCGGCTGGAATGCCGTGCCCTGATGCTGGTCGAGCGTGCCGACCGCGCGAAAGCCGAGCTTTTCATATAAAGGCTGACCGGCGGTCGTCGCGTGCAGGAACGTGACCCGGCTGCCGAGTTCTTCCAGCACCAGATCCGTCAGCTTTCTGCCGATGCCGCGCCCTTGCTGCCCGGGGGACACGATCACCATCCCGAGCGACGCGCGGTCTACACCGTACTTCCAGCACAGCGCCGTGCCGATCACGCCGCTCGCGTCTTCCGCGACGAACCCCACACCCAGAAGCGCCGCGAATCGCCAGTCGTCCGCGCGATGCGGCCATTTGAGCTCGACCGTCAGCGCGTGCGCGGCGGCGATGTCGTCGTGGCTGAAGGGTCGATAGGTAATCGAATCGGTATTCGAATCGGACACACCGTACTCCTGAATGACTGAAGACTTACGCCGTCACTCTGTCATCCCGTGCGCGGTGTGACTAGGACGATCTTTCTATCCGCGGCGCCCGAAAGGGCCGCATCGAAAATCGATGCAAAACGCCACGTTTCATCACTCATTACGGGCGTGTTCTGCTGCACGGCGATTTTTATCGGCGACATATGCCGCGCCCACGGCTCTATGATTTCGTCATCGCCGCGGCGTTGTCAAAAAGCCCCCGCGTGGACCCTCAGCCAGTCACACAGGAAACCATTTCTCATGGACAGCTTCAATCCGGACGACGTCGCGATTCGCAGCGGGCATTTCATCGGCGGCGAGTATGTGGATGGTGACGTACGCAGCGGCGGGCGCCGCATCGAGGTGGCGCGCCCTTCGGACGGCGTGATCTACGCCTGGGTGCCACTCGCCGATGCCGGAACGGTGGATCGCGCGGTGGAGAACGCGTGGCAGGCTTTCAGGACGAGCGGCTGGGCGCGCATGGCGCCGCGCGAGCGCGCGAAGATCCTGCGCCGCTTCGCCGAACTGGTCGAAGCCGACGCCTCGTTTCTAGGCCGTTTGGAGGCGCTCGGTTCGACGCGTCCGATTGCTCAGGCAGTTGGCTGGGACGTGCCGTTCACCGCCGAGGGCATCCGCTTCTACGCCGAGTTCGCCGACAAGCTGGGTGGCGACGTGGCCGCGACCGATCACGACCACCTCGGCATGACGATCACTGAGCCGTACGGCGTGATCGGCGCAATCGCGCCATGGAATTTCCCGCTGGTGATGGCGTCGTGGAAGATCGCGCCCGCACTGGCGGCGGGCAACGCCGTCGTGCTGAAGCCTTCGGAGATGACGCCGTTCTCGGTGTTGCGGCTCGCCGAACTGGCGGTGCAGGCGGGTGTGCCGGCCGGCATCTTCAACGTGATCCAGGGCGATGGCCGTGTCACCGGTGATGAACTGGTGCGCCATCCGAAGATCAGCAAGGTCACCTTCACCGGTTCCACACGGACGGGGGCCGCGATCATGGCGGCCTGCGCCAATAGCGGCACCAAACCGGTCACGCTCGAACTGGGTGGCAAGAGCCCGCAAATCGTATTCGCCGACGCCCCGCGTCTCGACGACGTCGCACGGCGGATCGCTGGCGCCATTACCGGCAACGCGGGCCAGGTGTGCGTGGCGGGCTCGCGGCTGCTGGTCGAGCGAAGCCTTGCCGAACCGCTGGCCGAGCGCATCGGCAAGGTCTTTGCCGAGTTGAAACCGGGCGCGACCTGGACCGCCGGCACCACGTTGTCGCCGATCATCTCCGCGCCACAGGCAGCGCGCATCGAAGGGATCGTCGGACGCACGCTGGAGGGCGGCGCGACGCTGCGCTATGGCGGCATGCGGGCTGACGGCGCGGCGGCTGCATTGACCGGCGCGTTCTATACACCGACGCTGCTCACGGACGTCACGGCTGATTCCGAAGCGGTGAGCGAAGAAGTCTTCGGCCCGGTGCTGACGCTGCAAACCTTCGATACCGAAGAAGAAGCGCTCGCGCTCGCGCAGCATCCCGAGTACGGCCTCGCGGCCGGTGTGCACACCGCCGACCTGGGCCGGGCGCTGCGTTTTGTGCGCGGGCTCGAAGCGGGCACGGTGTGGGTCAACCGCTATGGCCGCACCTCGGACTTCATGATTCCCACAGGCGGCTACAAGCGTTCCGGCATCGGCAAGGACCTGGGCCGCCAGGCCTACGAGGCAAACCTGCGTTTCAAAAGCGTGTTGATCGACCTGCGCGCCTGAACGCGTGCCATCCGTCCGGCGCTGGCCGCAAACCCAGCAGGGACAAGGCTTTCGACCTGAGTGGCGCATTCTGTGCTGCCGGAAGCCCCAAAACGCATGGTTTGTGTCACCGGCAGCGCCTTAATCAGGAACATCTATTTTTTTTTGCTGCTTAAATCTTTTACAGGAATGAGCTCTCCCTGTTTTCGCCAATGAACTCCGACGCGAGTTCGCCATCACGATAGGACTGCACCATGATCGACTTCGAACCGAAATACATCACCTTCGACTGCTACGGCACCCTCACCAAATTCCACATGGCCGACATGACGCGCGAACAGTACGGCCATCTGCTGAACGGCGAAGATCTGGAGAAGCTCGTGGCGTTTTACTCGGGCTATCGCCGCGACGAAGTGCTCGGCGCATGGAAGCCGTATCGCGACGTGGTGGTCAACGCGCTGCGCCGCGCCTGCAAGCGCATGAATGTCGAGTTCAACGAAGCGGGTGCCGAGAGCATCTATGAAGCGGTGCCAACCTGGGGTCCGCATCCGGACGTGCCGGAAGGTGTGTCGCGCCTTGCGAAGAAGTACAAGCTGGTGATCCTGTCGAATGCATCGAACGACCAGATCCAGCGCAACGTTGACAAGCTCGGCGCGCCGTTTCATGCGGTTTTCACCGCCCAGCAGGCGCAGTCGTACAAGCCGCGTATGCAGGGCTTCGAATACATGTTCGACCAGCTGAACTGCAATCCGGAAGACGTGCTGCACGTGTCGTCGAGCCTGCGTTACGACCTGATGACTGTGCATGACATGGGAGTCAAGCACAAGGCATTCGTCAACCGCGGCCACGAGCCGTCGACGCCGTACTACCAGTACTACGAAGTCAGCGATATTCCGCATCTGGCCTCGGAACTTGGTCTGTAGGCGCCGCTTGCATACGCTGAAGACAGCCAGCCCCCTCGCTCATTGCCCCACTCAAGGACAAACCCGATGAAGCTCGATTCCTATTGGCTCGACACTGCACCGCCCCTGCTTTCGGCGTGCGAGGGTCCGGTCGAAGGTCAGACCGATGTCGTCGTTATCGGCGGCGGCTTCACCGGGCTGTCGGCGGCGCAGGCGTTGGGCAAGCGCGGCGCGTCGGTGACGGTGGTCGACGCCGGCCGCATCGGCGGCGGCGCGTCCGGGCGCAACGGCGGGCAGGTCAATACCGGTGTCGCGCAGGATTTCGTCGCACTTGTCGCGCAACTCGGTGTGGAGCGGGCGAGTGCCTGCTACCGCGCGTTTTCCGATGCGGTCGACACGGTCGAGCGTCTGATCCGCGAGGAAAACATCGACTGCAATTACATCGCGACCGGCAAGCTGAAGCTCGCGTCCAAGCCGCACCACCTGGCGCATCTGGAGAAGACCGCGGAGCTGATCCGGCGCGAAGTCGATACGGATATCGAACTGATCGACCGCAGCCGTATCCGCAGTGAAATCCAGTCGGACAGTTTTTACGGCGGATTGCTGCACCGGCACGGCGGCCAGATGCATATGGGCAAGTTCGTCGTCGGTCTCGCGGAGGCCGCGGTGCGCCGCGGCGCCAAGCTGTACGAAAACGCGGCAGTTACCGCTATCGTGAAAGACGGCGGCGGCTTCCGCATCACCACGGCGCGCGGCGAAGTGCGCGCGAAGCAGGTGCTGATCGCGACCGGCCCGTCGCGCCACGGTCCGTTCGGCTGGTACCGGCGGCGTCTCGCGCCGGTCGGTTCGTTCATCGTGGTGACGGAGCCCGTGTCGCCGCAGTTGCTGGCGCAAGTATTTCCGAACCGGCGCGCGTACACCACCACGCGGCTGATGCACAACTACTTTCGCGTGACACCCGATTCGCGTTTGCTGTTCGGCGGCCGGGCGCGTTTCACGGCGTCCGAACGGCCGTCCGATGCGAAGAGCGGACGCATCCTGCAGGAAGGTCTCGCCGGGATGTTCCCGATGCTCGCCAACGCCCGCATCGACTATTGCTGGGGCGGTCTGGTAGACATGAGCGCCGACCGTCTGCCGCATGCCGGGCAGCACGACGGCATCTATTTTTCGATGGGCTACAGCGGCCACGGCACGCAGATGTCGACGCATATGGGTCAGGTGATGGCCGACGTGATGGATGGCCGCGACGACAGCAACCCGTGGGGCGAGTCCGAATGGGCCGCTATTCCGGGCCACACCGGGAAGCCCTGGTTCCTGCCGCTCGTGGGAACGTATTACCGTATCAAAGACATCTTCTATTGAAGTCCTGTTGTTGTACTGGCGTTTTGTAGGCATTAGTCAACCTCACGCAGCCATCACAACTGCCACTCTCGCGGAGACATACGATGAATAAGAAAAATTCACAGCACGGCGCATCTGAACCCGGTCACGGGTTGGAGCAATTGACGGCCAGGGGCGCCTCGCGGCGCGACGTGCTGCGCGCGATGGCCGCGGCCGGGATGATGTCGGTGACGGGCGCCGGTCTTCTGAGCGCGAGCGGCGCGGCATTCGCCCAGGCGAAGCCGAAGCAGGGCGGCAAGATTCGGGTGGCGACGCAGTCCGCTTCGGCCGCGGACACGCTCGATCCGGCCAAGGGCGCGCTTGCCACCGACTATGTCCGCGGCTTCATGTTCTACAACTGTCTGACCGAGCTCGATTCGCATCTCAGCGCGAAGATGGCGCTCGCCACCTCGCTGGATACGAAAGATGCGACCGTGTGGGTCGTCAAGCTGCGCTCCGGCGTGCAGTTCCACGACGGCAAGGCGCTCGCGCCGGCCGACGTGGTGTATTCGATCATGCGCCACAAGGATCCAGCCACCGCCTCGAAGGCGAAGACGCTGGCCGAGCAGATCAAGGAAGTGAAAGCAACCGGCCCGAACGAAGTGACGATCACCCTGGACGGCCCGAACGCCGATCTGCCGGTGATTCTGGCCACCTCGCATTTCCAGATTATCAAGGACGGCACCAAGGATTTCAAAACCGCAATCGGCACCGGCCCATTCAAGGTCAAGGAATTCTCGCCGGGCGTGCGCACCGTTGGCGTCAAAAACGAGAAGTACTGGAAGCCAGGCATGCCGCATCTGGACGAAATCGAACTGGTCGGCATCGGCGACGAATCCGCGCGCGTGAACGCGCTGCTCTCGGGCGACGTGCAGCTGATCAACGCGGTGCACCCACGTTCGACCACTCAGATCAAGGGCGCCGGCGGCTTCTCCGTGCTGGAGACGAAGACCGGCCAGTACACCGACCTGATTGTTCGCGACGAAGCCGGCATTACCGGCAACGACGATTTCCGGCGCGGCATGATGTACCTGCAGGACCGCGAGCAGATGCGCCGGGCGATCTTCCAGGGCTACGGCGCAATCGGCAACGATCAGCCGATTGACCCGACGAATAAGTACTATCTCGCGGGTCTCCCACAGCGCGCATTCGATCCTGACAAGGCGAAGTTTTATTTTCAGAAGGCAAAGCTCGGCAGCGCGCCGCTGCAGATCTTCGCGTCGCCGGCCGCGGACGGTTCGGTCGAAATGGCGATGCTGCTTCAGCAGGTTGCGCCGCAGGCGGGCCTCAACCTGCAGGTAAGCCGCGTCCCAGCGGACGGCTACTGGTCGAATCACTGGATGAAGCATCCGCTGGGTTTCGGCAATGTCAACGCGCGTCCGAGCGCAGACGTGATTTTCACCCAGTTCTTCAAGTCCGACGCACCCTGGAACGAAGCGAACTGGAAGAGCCCGAAGTTCGACCAGATGCTGGTTGCGGCGCGCGGCGAGCCGGATGACGCGAAGCGCAAGAAGATCTACGGCGATATGCAGGTGCTGGTGCATGAAACCGGCGGCATCGGGATTCCGATGTTCCAGAGTTCGCTCGACGCCCATACCAACAAGCTCAAGGGACTTGGCTCGATTCCGCTGGCCGGCCTGATGGGCTTCATGTTCGCGGAAAACGTCTGGCTGGAGGCGTAATCGAAAGCTTTCCAGCCCGACGGGCTGGGAAGCCAAACCGAACGAACCCGGCAAAACCCGCGATAGCCGTAACAGGCGCCCCGCTTCCATGCGGCGCGCTGCTTCATATAACAGGAGGAGACTTTCGATGAAAACCCATGCGCAACGACTCATCGTCGCGCGCCTCGGCCTCGCGCTGCTCACGCTGCTGCTGGTCTCGGCGGTCGTGTTCGGCATCACGGGACTGCTTCCCGGCGATGCCGCCCAACAGGCGCTCGGCCAGGCGGCAACCCCGGAGGCCGTCGCGGCATTGCGGCATCAGTTCGGCCTTGACCAGCCCGCGCTGCAACGGTACTTCGAGTGGCTCTTCCATATCGTCAGCGGCAGCTTCGGCACGTCGCTGTCGAACAATCTCCCCGTCAGCGAGCTGATCGCGACGCGCTTGCCGAACTCCCTGGTACTGGCCGGTCTGACGGCGCTGGTCTCGGTGCCGGTGGCGCTGTTGATCGGTATTTCATCGGCGATGTTCCGCGGCTCGCTGCTCGACCGCACGCTCAACGTGCTGACGCTCTCCACGGTCGCCGTGCCCGAGTTTCTGATCGCCACCATCGCCGTGCTGATCTTCGCCGTCAAGCTGCGCTGGCTGCCGGCGCTGTCGTATCTCTCGGAGGTCCATTCGTTCGGTGCGCTGCTGCGCATCTACGCGATGCCGGTGATGACGCTGTGCTGCGTGCTCGTCGCGCAGATGGCACGCATGACGCGCGCCGCGGTGCTCGATCAGCTCAATTCGTCGTACGTGGAAATGGCGGTGTTAAAGGGCGCCTCGCCGGCGCGCGTGGTGCTGCGGCATGTGTTGCCCAACACCATCGGACCGATTGCCAATGCGGTGGCATTGAGCCTGTCGTATCTGTTCGGCGGCGTGGTGATCGTGGAATCGATCTTCAACTATCCCGGCCTCGCGAGCCTGATGGTGGATGCCGTCACCAATCGCGACATGCCGCTCGTGCAGGGCTGCGTGATGGTGTTCTGCGCGGCGTATCTCGCGTTGGTGTTGATCGCCGACCTGTGTCAAATCCTGTCCAACCCGAGGCTGCGTCGATGATGAGCCAACCTACCAATCCTCACCACGTTCCTCACGCCACCACAGAGCTGTACGACGTGTGCCACGACGAAGTGGTCGTCGAGCCCGCGCCTGTGGAAGCGGTGACGCCGAAACACGGCATGCTCAAACACCTAGTGCACCGTTTCTCCATACTTGGTCTGATCGGCCTGCTGATGGTGGCCATCTGGCTGCTGGTCGCGTTCATCGGACCGCTGGTCGCGCCGTACAAAGGTGGCGCGCTGACCTCGACGGAAATTTTCGGCAGCTATAGCGCGGCGTATCCGCTCGGCACCGACTATCTCGGCCGCGATATGTTGAGCCGGATCCTCTACGGCGCGCGCTACACGGTCGGCCTCGCGCTCGCCGCGGCGGTGCTCGCCAGCGTAATCGGCACGTTCTTCGGACTGCTCGCGGCGGTGTCGGGCCGCTGGGTCGACGAAATCCTGAGCCGTCTGTTCGACGCGCTGATTTCGATCCCGAGCAAGGTGCTTGCGCTCGTCGTGATCGCCGCGTTCGGTTCGTCGATTCCGATGCTGACGACGGTGGCCGCTTTGGCCTACATCCCCGGCGCGTTCCGCATTTCGCGTTCGCTCGCGGTGAATCTGATGGGTCTCGAATATGTGCAGGTGGCCAGAGCACGCGGCGAAGGCATTTTCTATATTGCGCGGGTCGAGGTGCTGCCGAACATGATCCATCCGATGCTTGCCGATTTTGGCCTGCGCTTCGTGTTTATCGTTCTGCTGCTGAGCGGTCTGAGTTTCCTCGGCCTTGGCGTGCAGCCGCCGAACGCGGACTGGGGTTCACTTGTGCGCGAAAACATCGGCGGCCTGTCCGAAGGCGCGCCTGCTGTCTTGATGCCGGCTGTCGCGATTGCGACGCTGACGATCGGCATGAATCTGCTGATCGATAACCTGCGGCGTCGTAGCCGTAGCCATGGAGGTGCATGATGGCTGATCGTGCTGAGCGGGACATGATTGAGGTAAAGGGACTGCGGGTTACCGCGGGTGCGGCTCCGGGGCCGGTAACCGAGATCGTCAAGGGTGTCGACTTTTCGGTGAAGAAAGGCGAGGTGCTGGCGCTGATCGGCGAATCGGGTTCGGGCAAGACGACCATTGCATTGTCGTTGCTCGGCTATGCGCGGGCAGGCTGTTCGATCAGCGGCGGCTCGGTGCGGATCGGCGAGGTCGACGTGTTGTCGCTCGATGCGAAGGGACGCCGCGCTTTGCGCGCGCGCACTGTCGCGTATGTCGCGCAAAGCGCTGCGGCGGGTTTCAATCCGGCGCGCACGATCATGGATCAGGTGACGGAGCCGGCGCTGTTGCACCAGTTGATGACGAAGGAGGCCGCGCGGAACAAAGCGGTTGGCCTGTTCCGCGCGCTTGCGCTGCCCGCACCGGATACGATCGGCGACCGTTATCCGCATCAGGTGTCCGGCGGGCAGTTGCAGCGCCTGATGGCCGCGATGGCGTTGATCACCGATCCGGCTGTCGTCGTATTCGACGAACCGACTACTGCGCTCGACGTGACCACGCAGATCGAAGTGCTCGCGGCCTTCAAGAAAGTGATCCGCGAACTCGGCACTACCGCTGTGTACGTGTCGCACGATCTGGCCGTGGTCGCGCAGATGGCGGACCGCATCGTGGTGCTGAACGGCGGTACGGTCAAGGAGAACGGCGTGGTCGCGCAGGTGCTCGACGCACCCGTCGATGCCTACACACGTCAGTTGCTCGCCGCGACGCGCCACCCGGAGGCGTCGTCTGAAATGCCACAGCAGGCCGGCAAGCACGTTCCGCCGGTGCTCGAAATTCGGGGGCTGGCCGCAGGCTATGGCCGCATCGACCGTTCCGGCGTACCCGCCGTGTGTGTGCTCGACGACGTAGGCCTCTCCATTCCTCGCGGCAGCGCGCTCGGCGTGATCGGCGAATCGGGTTCCGGCAAGACGACGCTCGCGCGCGTGGTGGCGGGTCTCGTCGACCGTACACGCGGCGAGGTGCTGTTCAACGGCGAGCCGTTGCCCGCGCAGATGTCGCGCCGCACGCCCGAGCAGTACCGGCAGATCCAGATCGTGTTCCAGAACGCCGACACGGCGCTGAACCCGAGTCATTCGATCGCGGATATTCTTGGCCGGCCGCTCGCGTTCTATCATTATCTGCGTGGTGCTGCCGCGAAGAAGCGCATGCTGGAACTGCTCGATCTGGTGAAGCTGCCCGCCTCGATCGCCACGCGCACGCCTGCCGGACTCTCCGGCGGCCAGAAGCAGCGCGTGAATCTGGCGCGCGCATTGGCCGCCGAGCCCGCCTTGATCCTCTGCGACGAAGTGACGTCCGCGCTCGATACGGTGGTCGGCGCGGCGATCCTCGACCTGCTCGCGGAATTGCGGCGCGAGCTGGCCGTGTCATACATGTTCATCAGCCACGACATCTCAACCGTACGCGCCATCTGCGACGAAGTGATCGTGCTTTATGCGGGGCAGCGAGTGGAAGCGGGACAGCGCGACGTGCTCGCCGCGCCACCCTATCATCCGTACACGGGTTTGCTGGTGGATTCGGTGCCTGCGTTGAAACCGGGCTGGCTCGATGGGCGTCGCCATGTCGCTGCCTGCGCACTACCGGCGATGGGCGAAAGCGCCGCTGTCCCCGCGTTGTGCTCGTTCCGCGCGCGTTGCCCGGTGCGCATCGACGGTATGTGCAACACGACGCCGCCGTCGCTCAGAAAGCTACCTTCCGGCGCTGAGATTCTTTGCCACCATTCGGCCGCCGAGCTCAGCCGTTTGCAAGCCCTGGAGACGATCCCGGCATGAACCAGCGATTTGTGCGGCTAGCGGAAACGGGCCGCAAGACCTTTCCCCTCATCGTGGACGGCGTCGTGCGCGAGGCCGCCGAAGGCGATACGCTGATGGTCGCGTTGCTCACCGGTACAGGCACATTGCGCGACTCCGAATTCGGCGACGGCCGGCGCGCTGGTTTCTGTCTGATGGGCGCCTGCCAGGACTGCTGGGTGTGGACCGCGCAAGGCGAGCGGGTGCGTGCGTGCAGCACGCCGGCAATGCCGGGCATGTCGATCGTCACGAAGCTGGCGGAAGCCGCGGAGGGTGTATGGCCCCGCGCGTAGTCATCATCGGGGCCGGGCCGGCGGGCGTGCGCGCGGCGCAGGCGCTCGTCGAAGCGGGACTGCGGCCTGTCGTGGTCGACGAAGGGCGGCGCGACGGCGGGCAGATTTATCGACGGCAGCCGGAAGGGTTTTCGCGCAGCTACGAGACGCTCTATGGCACCGAGGCCGAGCGCGCCGCGTCGCTGCATCAGAGCTTCGATGCGTTGAAGAGCCGGATCGACTATCTGCCGGAAACGCTGGTCTGGAACATCTCGCCGAACACCGTGCACCTGGTGAGCGGGACGCGGTATCACACGCTCGCGTTCGACGCGCTGATCGTCTGCAGCGGCGCGACGGACCGGCTGATGCCGGTCAAGGGCTGGCACCAGGCCGGCACTTATAGCCTCGGCGGCGCACAGGTCGCGCTGAAGTCACAAGGCTGCGCGATCGGTTCGCGCATCGTCATGATGGGCAGCGGTCCGCTTCTCTACCTCGTGGCCGCGCAGTACGTGAAAGCGGGCGCGCGGCTCGCCGCGGTGCTCGACACCTCGACGTTCGGGCAGCGCGTTGCCGCGTTGCCCAAATTGCTGGCGATTCCCGCCGCGCTCAGAAAAGGCATCGCGCTGACGCGTGTGCTGGCTAAAGCACGCGTGCCGGTTCATCGCGGCGTGCAACCCATCGAGATCAAGGGTTCGCCGCAAGACGGCGTGAGCGGCGTCGAGGTCGCGCTGCCCGGCGGCAAGCGTCTCGAGTTCGCGTGTGATGCCGTCGCGCTCGGTTATCACCTGCGGCCCGAGACGCAACTCGCGGACCTTGCCGGCTGTCGTTTTTCGTTCGACGAGAACACGCAACAGTGGCTGCCGCAAATCGACGCCGACGGCCGTGGCAGCATCAAGGGCGTCTATCTGGCGGGCGACGGCGCGCGGGTGCGCGGCGCGGACGCCGCCGAACGTTCGGGCCGCCTCGCCGCGCTGGCGGCGTTGCACGATCATGGCATGCGGGTCGAAGGCGCGGAGCGGGAGCGCCTGCGAGCCGAACTCGCGCGCTTCACGCGTTTTGCCGCGGGCTTGCGCGAAGCCTTTCCATGGCCGGCGAGATTCGCCGCGTCGCTGCCTGACGAGACCATCGTCTGCCGCTGCGAAGCGATCACGGCGGGCGAATTGCGCCGCGTGGTGCGAGCGACCGGCGCGAAGGAAGCCAATCGCGCGAAGGCGTTTTCGCGCGTGGGCATGGGCCGCTGCCAGGGGCGCTATTGCGGCCACGCCGGCGCGGAAATCATCGCGGCGGCGGCTTGCGTGCCGTTGTCGTCGGTTGGGCGGCTGCGCGGCCAGGCGCCAGTCAAGCCGCTGCCCGTGGCGCTGACCGAAGAGATGCGCGACGAGGTGAGCGAATGAGCGCGACGACCAGCAACGAAGCCGATGTGATCGTGATCGGAGGCGGCATCGTGGGCACCACGACGGCGTTTTTTCTGCGCCAGCGCAACCGCTCGGTGATCCTGCTCGAACGCGGATTGACGGGCCAACAGGCGAGCGGCGTGAACTACGGCGGCATCCGGCGGCAAGGCCGCGCATTGCCGCAACTGGCAATGGCGAACCGCGCGCTGCGTACGTGGCAACGCTCGGCGGAGTTGCTCGGCGAGGACATCGAGTTTCTGGCGTCGGGCCACACGCGCGTGTGCTACCACCAGAAGGACGCCGACCATTTCGATCAGTACGCCATCGACGCTCGCGCCTATGGTCTCGAACTCGAAGTGCTGCACGGCAAAGCGATGTTCAGGCGGTTTCCGTTTCTCGGCCGCGAGGTGCTGGCGGCGTCGATCTCGCCGCTCGACGGCCACGCCAATCCACGCCTTGCCGCGCCCGCGTTCGGCCGCGCGGCGGCCCGACTCGGCGCGCAGGTGATCGAGGACACCGAGATCGTGCGCGTCGAAAAAGATGGCGGGCGGTTTCGCGTGGAAAGCGCGCGCGGCGATGTGTACTGGGCGGCGCAGCTCGTGATCTGCGCCGGCGCGTGGGCAACGCGTCTTACCGAACAGTTCGGCGAAACGGCGCCCATCACCGCGCGCGGGCCGCAAATGTGCGTGACTGAGCCGGTGCCTTACGTGTTCAGGTTGTCAATGGGTGTGTTCACGTCGGTCAAGGAAGAGAGCATCTATTTCCGCCAGATTCCGCGCGGCAACATCATCGTCGGCGGCGGTCCTGCCGGCCCGGCCGATGCCGTGACGAGCCGCGCCTCGGTGTTGCCAATCAACACCGTGCGGCAACTGGCGCAGATGCGCCGGCTCGTGCCCGCGTTGGCGCCGCTGCACGTGATTCGCGTGTGGAGCGGGGTGGAAGGCTATCTGCCCGACGGCGAGCCGGTGATCGGTCCGAGCAGTCAGGTCGATGGTTTGTTCTACGCGTTCGGCTTCAGCGGCTCGGGTTTTCAGATCGGCCCGGGCGTCGGCGAAACGATGGCGGAACTCGTCGATACGGGCAGCACGGCCATTCCCCTCGACGCGTTTTCCATCCGGCGTTTCGAGGAGCAAACGGCTGCCCGGTCGACCATCGTGACGTCATGAAACAGTCCGTCAGCCTCGATGCCGCCCGCGCTTTCATCGAAGCCCATTTCGACGAACCGGTGACGCTCGCCCAACTCGCCGCGCTATCCGCGCTTAGCGTGTCGCGCTTCGCTACGGTGTTCCGGCAGCAATACGGCTCGTCGCCGTACCGCTATCTGTGTGGGCTGCGAATTCAGCGCGCGCAGACCCTGTTGCTGAAAGGCGTGCCGGGATCGGTCGTCGCGACGGAGGTCGGTTTCTTCGATCAAAGCCATTTCAGCCGCCATTTCAAGCGATGCTGCGGGATGACGCCCAGCGTCTTCGTCCGGCGTGCCGCTACTGACACCCGCCGCCGAGCGCCGGACGGTGAGCTAAGGAGCGACTCGCGGGCGGCCGAACAGGGGATTTGACTGCATGGTACCCGCGCCATCGCTAGTCCCACGCAAGCCATGCGAGCGGCACCAGGACCGACCGACGCGACGCGATCAACCTGGCGAGCTCGGTGCCGCGTTCTCAAATCTGAAGTGCAACACCCTAACTCGTTGGTTTCCAGCAGTTGGATAAGTTGGCGACGATATGCGGCTCAAAATGAGCACGCGCAACGGCCGATTCGAGTGCGTGCCAAGAAAGGCATTTTCTTCTATTCGGGATGCGATAAACAGTTACACAAGCTGACGGGTTGCGACTACCATCCGGCGGCTGAATGCACAGGCGTGCGCCAACAAAACGTTAGAACTGAAAGCCGAGTCATGCCACATCCGATTTGTGCCGCCCTAGGTCCAGGTGCGACCCAACACAACCTGCGTCTGGCAAAAAGAATCTGAACGACTGGAACACAACATGTCCAAATTGCAGCAAGCAGTAGCGGAGCATTGCAGCTCCCGATCGTTTATCGATCTACGGAAATTCGCGTCGGATAAAAGCCAAGGGATTGAGGCGATTGGTTCGGCCGACGAGAGTCGCTTCCTTTCTAGTCGCCGCGTTCTAGATTGGCCGCCGGGGGCGGTGAGCGCGGGCGTGATAGCGCTCGACGCAGGATGCGGTGTGGTGCCGCCTCAGCCGGCAGATGAATTCATCATCGTTGCGGAAGGGGAGATCACGTTGACGCAAGAAGACCGTGCGCTAACGCTGGGGCCAGGCGACAGCGCGGTGCTGGGTCATGGCGCGGAGTTTTCCTGGTCAGCGCGAGGGCCCGTATCGGTCATCTTCATGCGTTACCACGGCAGTCAGTATGCTGACGGGAAGATTGTCCCGATCCAGCACGCGCCGCAATTGGAGCCGTCGGGCACGCCGCCCGCGGAATTGCTACTCACGCCCGCGCCGGTCTGCCGCAACTTCACGGACTACCGCTCTGCGGATGGAGAATTTGTCTGCGGCACTTGGGATTCAACACCCTATCATCGTAGTGCAATGTTTTATCGCCATTGCGAGCTGATGTATCTCCTGGAAGGCAGTGTCACATTCGTGGACGAATCCGGCAGAACGGACACCTTCGAGCGCGGTGACATTTTCCTCGTTGAACAAGGCGCGCAGTGCAGTTGGGAAAGTCGCGAGCACGTCGCAAAGATATACGCGATTTATCGTCCGGCATAACGCCGCTAATCGTCCGGGAATCACGTCCCTGATGTACCTTCGCCCGCAGGCAGTCCATGTCTGCAGGACTTTTTGACGCGCCAAGCGTGGATGCACGCGGATGCGCGTTTAGTCATAAGAGTCATAGACCATACGATGCTATCGTCCATTCGCACACGCGTTGTTCTTGCATGCGTAGCGCTGGTAGTTTTCTCCGTCGTCTCCAGCACCGCGACAGATTATTCGATCGCGAAGTCGAGCATGGAGGCTGCAATCGACCACGACTTGACGTCGTCCGCCAACGACCACGTCGGTGTTATCGCCGAGTGGGTCGCTGGCAAGACTCGAATGGTTTCATCGCTGCAGGATGTCGTGTTGACGACTGACCCGGGCCCCATGCTGAAACAGATCGCCATTGCGGGCGGATTCTTTGACGTTGGCGTCGGCTACCCGGACAGAACCGCAAAGTTCACCGACTGGCCGAACATTCCTTCCAGCTACGATCCGACTAGCCGCCCTTGGTACAAAGGCGCCGTGCACGCCGGCAAACCGGTTGCTATCCCTTACGTCAGCACAAGCGGTGCGCTGTTGGTCGCTTTGGCGGTTCCGGTGATACGCGACGGCGTGTTGAAGGCTGTACTGGTGGGCGATGTCGCATTGGACAGCGTGGTTGGGAACGTAAAATCGATTCATCCGACTCCCGCAAGCTTCGGTATGCTGATTGACCACAGCGGCCGCATCATTGCGCATCCGGATCCAAAGCTGAGGTTCAAGCCGATCACTGACATTGCGGAGGATTTCGCTGGGGTGGTCACGACCGCGTCGGCTGACCCGGGGAGCGCACCGATGAAACTAGCCGTCGACGGAAAAACGAAGCTGGTGCTTGCACAGGGCGTGCCGGGTACCGATTGGGACGTCGTGGTCGCCCTCGACGAGTCGGAGGCGACTGCTGGAATGCGTTCGCTCTTGAGTGCGTCACTGGTGTCTCTCATTGTTATCGTCGGCATCGCATCCGTTATAGGGGCCGCGATTACCACAACGGCGTTCCGCCGCCTTGGGCACGTCAGTCAAGCAATGACAGCGATCAGTTCGGGCACGGGCGACCTGACACAACGTCTGCCGGACGAGGGCGGGGACGAAGTGGCCAACATCGCGCGTTCGTTCAACCAGTTCGTCGCCAAACTTCAAAGCGTGATGTTAGAGATCCGCGGTGCTAGCGAATCGGTGCGTGCCGCCGCAAATGAAATTGCCGCAGCAAGCCACGACCTGTCGTCCCGTACTGAGTCGGCGGCGGCGAGCCTGCAGCAGACAGCCGCATCGATGGACCAAATCTCGGTGACCGTGGACCGGTCGGCCGCAGCGGCCCTCGAGGCCGACGAGCGATCGAGTATCGCGACGCAAATGGCTTCGCGCGGTGGTGAGATCGTGTCCGATGCGGTCGGCACAATGGGAGACATCGAGGAAGCGTCCGGCCGGATCGGTGCAATCATTAGCGTAATCGACGGCATAGCGTTCCAGACCAACATTCTCGCGCTCAATGCTGCTGTGGAAGCCGCGCGCGCGGGGGAGCAAGGCCGCGGCTTCGCAGTCGTCGCACACGAGGTTCGTAGCCTGGCGCAGCGCAGCGCCCAGGCGGCGCGCGAAGTGAAGCAACTTGTGGAGTCCACGGTCTCACGCGTTGCTGCGGGATCGTCCCAGGTGCGTCGAGCTGGCGAGACGATGAGCGAGATTGTCGCCAATGCTGTCGATGTTCAATCGGTCATCTCGGGCATCGCCCGTTCAGCAACGGAGCAGACACGCGGGATCCAGGAGGTCAATCTTGCGGTGATGCAACTCGATGGAATGGTGCAGCAGAACGCGGCGTTGGTGGAAGAATCGGCAGCCGCATCGGCCGCGTTGCAGACGCAGGCGAACGCGTTGGCATCTACCATCGGACAGTTCAAGATCGCGTAAGAGGGCCGCGTGTCGCAGAGGTGGCTCTGCCCGCGCCGGAGCCCATACTCCAGAGCGCGCCGGAGTGCTAAACGATGCCGAATCGTGTCTGCCCCGCGCTTCCATGCGGACCAGTGCCGATTGACTGGCGTATCGTATTTTTTCGAGAACGAATCGCTGCCAGTCGCGCTCGGCACGGGGCATGTACGCTGATAATATGGTCAAGTACATGGATACGTTCAGCGGCCAGATCGGTAATCCGATGTGTGGCAAGATGCGTGTATATCGCTAACCTCCCTCTATCTTCATGGCGACGACGTGAAACGCGCCACACAGCTTGGGGCCGCTTTCGGACGGGCAAAGAAGAACACGTGACGGATACGGAGTCGCTGCAGCCAGCCGCAGATTTGGCCGAAACGGTCGAGGGCGAAGTCGTCAGCGAGCTTGCATATAGTCCAAACGCGCGGGCGCCGTTGGAACTAAATTTGGGAAAGCGCTGCAGATTGGAAGTAAATGTGGGAAAACTCTGCAGATGGAACTAATTTTGGGAAAACGCTGCTTCCGGACGGTGAATGTTGGACCGGCTTTTACTCGTTCATAGTCAGGTTCGCGAAGGGAGGTGCGCGCCCCACAGTTTGCCCCCAAGCCGGGAACTCGCAAAAGCTGTCGGCGTGGGCCCGGCAACCTTGCTCACTGCGCAAACCGGCGAAGAGCCCCGGTCAGAGGTCGCTGGAATTCCCGATGCTGTTCAACAATTTCCTGTCGCGGGGCGTCGAGAAGTAGACGCTCGAGGAGTCGGTGCTCCCTGCGAACCTTTCAATCACGAGTAGGGTGCCGTTGCTTCCGAGCCATTCTCGCTCGTCCTGCCTGAAATTGGCACCGAAGCCGTTTTGGACGATTGGACGCGAGCCACGCGGCGCACGCCCGAACTTCTTGGTAAATCCTTGTGCGACACTTCAACGTGGGCGTTCGAGCACATGAAAAGCGTGTTTTTTGGAACTAAAAGTGGGAAACGGCTGCAGCGCAGAGATTTCCTCGATTTAGTTCCAAAATGTTCCCAAGTTTAGTTCCCAGAACTCTTGCGCCCGGAGGCCGAATCACGACATTTCTAATGAGCTGAAACACGACATTACTAAAAAGCTCTGACACCACTGATGTTGATAATTTATCTTATGTCAAATAGTTTCGCTAACTCACTCACCGCGCATTACATTCAGCTATCTCCCCTGAGTGATGTGTCCGCCCTCGGCAAATACGATCACGATTGTCCGGCAATTGTGAACCCGGCGTCGTTCTAAACGCGGCTTTCGTCAGCGTTTCACTATCTTTGCCGTGCGGTCGCGAGCCTCTGAACAGAATTGGCCGTCAAATAAGCAGCCCAGACCCTAAGGTGAACACATTTGCCTGCGTTGGTGGGCTATCGAACAAGATTGCAGTACTGCCGCCATCGTGTAACCACTATTGTACGGTGCAACCCTGCTATTACCGCCCGCGACATCTAAATGCTAGCGTATCTCTGGTCGTCGATGTGATTTCGGCAGCGACTGGCCGACGCAAGCAACCTCGGCCCAAACCGCTAAGTAACCGTGGCCGCTTTGATTCGTTCTTTCGACCTTTGGCTAACTTGCGGCGGAGTTTGCTTTTTGAGCAGCCGTGCGTACGTTACTTCCAGTTTCCATCCCTGAGCCGCATAGGTGCTCGCCGATCCCCGAATCCAGGCAGCCGTCCGACCTTTACCGCGTAGAAGCCCGATCTCCCGACGCATTGACATCGGCATGCCATCTCAATAGTGATCATTAGCGGAGGGTCACCCAGATTTTCAGTTCAATATGAGCGCTCAACTGCATGGTGATGTCACCGCTGCAAAGAAGTTGAAAGCCGCCTTCGGGCGGCTTTTGGCTTTGTGGTTGCCGTTTCACCGTGAAAACCGATGTCCGCCCATGACTTCTTGCCAATGACGGTTTAAGGTCTACAGGAGGTTGATGGTTGAGTTTTTGGAGATCGCCTATTTCGTTATCAGCGCATAAACTGTCAGGCGCTCACATTTACCACGGGCTGCCATCCGATGGCGTCCTTTTGGTATCCGTCGGCTCCGCTGGGTATCAGTACGCAGTGCAGTCGGTCTGCGCTATCAAACCCGATCACAATGTTATCGCCTTCATGCGCGCGCGACATCACCTTGTTCGTTTGAAAATAAAGGCGGTGCTCTGACCGCTTTGGATTCTTCAATCTTGCGTCGTACCAAGTGACGTTTGCCGTGTCGATCAGATCCTCGCCACGCAGATGGAAGATCGCAGGCATTTCGAAAGGGTTTTTTCCGAAGATCTGCTGAAGTTGAACAACACCGTTGAACTCGTGCTGGTTTGAAGTTTTGGGGTCCGCTTCGGTTGATGAAAGAAGCTTTATGCATGCGCGTGTGAGACCAATCGGTTTATTCGCCATTGTCTTCTCCATAACATGCCATTGAACGCATTGTGGGAAGCTGGATCTTCACCGCAAGGTTGGACGAGAGGGACAATCCCGACTGCCAGTAATGGCCTGCACGCCAATTACAGCATTAACGCCTACGGATTGAAAGCTTTCGTCTGAGATAACGGGCATGATGACCGGCGGAAGGCCGATTTCAGCTTACAGTACTTTGTCAATGACCTACGTTTGAAGCCACAGTTAATCTGAAAATGAGGCTCTTTTGAAAACGGAGTGGGTAACGGGGCTCATCGGGCATGCTCATTAAAGCGTGAGAAGTCGAGTTTTCCA
>NZ_JBYSWU010000031.1:0-81147 GCF_058781505.1 Paraburkholderia sp. FW306-2-2C-D06C
CGGCTTTTTAATCAGCATTTCGTCATTTCGGATAGAGCGGAAGATTGATTCAACGAACTTCTAACTCAGGACACTAGGTCATCTCCATGGCCGTCAATAGCATCTAAAGTGCAAGCACTGTTAGCCCGGTCGTTCGTTCATAAATCCACAAGCTTGCGAAAACCGTGATGGCTGCCGATCCGCCGTACAAGGTAGCCAGGCGAAACCAACGACTTGACCGATAGATGTAAAGAATGGGCAATAGCAGCAGGACCAGCGAGATCTGCCCCAATTCGACACCGGTATTGAACCCGGCAAGGGCAGCCGCAAGCAGGGATGTCGGGAGGGCCATATCGGTGAGCACGCTTGCGAAACCGAAGCCGTGGATCAAGCCAAAAGAAAACGCGACCAGCCAACGGCGCCTGCGCACCAGCGGAACAATATTGTTGAGCGCGGAAAGCAGGATCGTCACGGCAATAGCGACTTCCACCCACCGCGACGGCAACGCCACAACGTGCAGCGTGGCAAGCGACAACGTGATTGCGTGTGCCGCCGTGAACGCAGTGACGAGCTTCAATACATCGATCGACACGGCACCCGGGGAGGCGGCGGGGAACCACTTTTTCCCGTGCAACACGCAAGCTGCCGGCAACATCAGTGACAGGAGAAACAAGGCGTGGTCGAAGCCGCGCCAGATGTGCCACATGCCCTCGCCAACAAAATCGATGAAGGCGCGCCCGACTCCCTTCCCGCGTATGTCCAGAATCTCGGTCGGATGACGGAGTCCAAGAATCGCGGTCGTTGTCGCGCCGTTGCTCACGACGTGCACGAGGCCCTTGTGCAGCGTGTCGACGTCGGCAAACAAACGGTAGTCGATGCCGAGCCGGGCCGGTCGAGTTGGACAGGCCACCTCGAATTCGAGCACCGCGTACGCGCCGTCGCTGTGGTGGTCGATCAGCATATCGCCGGGATGAATCGCGCACGCCCGCCCGTCACCGGTAAGCTTGATCCGCGTGAAGGCATACGACTTGATGTCCGCTTCGCGGACACGGACCTCGCCCCACGTCAGCGCGCCGTCCCCGTCGGCATCGAGGATAAGCGGATTGTCCAGGTCCCGAAGTGCGATATCCCATCGGCCCGCAATCGTTTTGTCGCCGACTGTAAGCGTCAGGTAACTGTCGCTCGGCTTGTGCGCCTGCACCGCGGCAGCCCAGCACAACATGAAGAGAGCAACCCACCCGGACGCTCGCCGTTTCATGCAGACGGCTCGCCGCGCGGCGCCTGCATCGCGAACCCGGTCCCCAAGACAAGGCTTGCTAGCCGCGCTTCAAGGCGTGTCAAGGCCGGCTGGCGCAAACGGGCGGTCTTTAGCCATATCATCGCGGGAGCGGCACGGGCAGGCTGCCGGGCGGCGATCGCCGCCTCCATCAGGATCCGGCAGTCCGCGACCTCTTTTTGCACCTGCCAGTCAGCCTCGGCAAGGCTGAGCGCTTGCTCCGGGTCGTTAAGGAGTTTCAGGTTGAAAATGGCTTCCTCGCGCAGATGCACGCGATCACCGCGCTCGGCGGATGCCGCAAACCGGCTTCGCAAGTCTTCGATATGAGGCGCCAAATCAGCATTCAGCCCCGCCTGTTTCTCTGCCAGCGCCAGGCGAAGGAGCAGGTTGTCGTTGCGGATGTCGGCCGCGAGCAGGGCGAGGACCTCCCTAGGCCGGTTCCGGTCGAGCAGGAAGTCAGCCCAGGATGCTTTAAGGTATGCGTCGCGCGGATTGGCGGCCAGCGCATTGCGGAAGAACTGTTCGGCGGCTTCCTGCTTGTCCATCCAGACCGCCGTTTCGGCTTGACTGACCATCAGCCAGGTGTAGAGCGAATCTGTGGGCGGTATCTGCGCGTCAAGATGTTGTAAAAGGAGATAAGCCTGCTCGAGCCTGCCGCTGACCGCGGCCACATTGGCGAGGCATATCCCCGCGATGACGGTATTCATCAGGATGAGCCGACCGCAACTCTGCCGTGCTTCCAGGTAGCGGCCTTGCACTTGCAGGATATTCGCACGGATCAGCCACGCGTCCACGTTGTCCGGCTGGGCGTGAATTGCGTGATCGAGATCGTCGAGCGCGCTCGCAAAGAAATGGTTGCTTTGCCGGACGCTCGCACGCAACACCAATGCGCGCGGCGGCGGGTTTGGCTGCCGAAGCCACGGTTCGATTGCGGCTTCAGCCTGGCCCAGGTCGCGCGGGTCTTGATCGCGCCGAAAACGCTCCAGGTGGCGCTTCGCGAGCTCAGCCGCCAGCTCGAAGTTGTGACCGCCCGCAGCCAGGGCTGCGTGCATGCTCGCGATGGCCGAGTTAAGTGCGTCGTGCGCACGGGGCGCGAGCGTTTCCAGCACCTGTGAGTCCTGTTGCGGCCGCACGGGAGCCGCGTTCACCAACGCGCCTGCCAGTCCAACGAAGAGGCACGATACGCACAGGATGCGGCGCACATTCGTTTCCCTTTTAACGACACGCGTCCCGTTCGAATGAGAGGCCCGTAGCACCTTGAGGGCGGTCGATCTTCTTGGCGCCATAGCGGCCTCAGTCTGCCATGCGGCGACAGGGTGAACCCCGCGCCGCACGATGGTCTGCTGTGACTCATTCAGGTTGCACTTGCCCGGTTATCAATTCATCGCACCAGGGATCGGCGTGGTCAAATAAGGAAAGGAATTGTCAAATACGCTGTCGTCGATGGCTGCGCCGTCTGTCAGCGGAGCCGCTCCGGCTGGAGCGTCGGACGGCGAGCAGCCGAAGATTCCCGGCTTATTGAACGTACACAGCACGCCTATCACCACCCTGAGTGATGCCGTGACGACGTCGTCCCCTGGCCGCCGTCCGTTTGGAAAGCCCGCGTTGTCGCCTGCCAGGACCCCCAGATTCTTCTGACTGCCTTTGGGCGTGGGCGGAATAGACGTGTTCAGACGCAACATTTCGGATGGTGTGACCGTTCTCAGCTGATTGAGTCCCTGAAATCCTGTGAGGAATGTGAAAACCAGATCGAGGCGCGGGAAGTTTGTGGGCGCTTTGGCCCCCGGGAACAGGCTCTCGATCAACGCAGGAAGCGTGGGATTCGTCACATAGTCCGCAAACTGCCCATCGTTCGCGGGCTTTGAATTATTGAATTTATCCTTGTCCTTCAAGCCGATCACGAGTTCGTTAACCAGTGGCATACCGAGCCGGGAAACTTGCGTCCAGCCCCTCTCTGATGTTCCTGCTGCGTCGTTATCGCTCAGCCTCTCCTTGCGAATTCTTGACGTCGTCCAGCCACCGATGACCGGGCCGCCGCGCTCGCCAGTCAGACACTGGGTCGGAACCTCGAGCGCGATCGAGGTGATGTTCTTGTCGGACAGATCGTTCGGGTTACCGTTTCGGGGACCCAGAGGATTAAGGTTAAGCAAGTCGAACGTCTTGCCGAGCGCCACCGCAAACGACTCCTTTCTCTGGCCCACAAAAACGCGCCCAGGAGCACCGCACCCGGGAATGTTGATCGTGTACACATATTGCCGCGCGTAGCTGGCATAACCACTTACGCTGCCAAACGTCTTGGTCCCTATGAAGTCCGTTGGTTTGGTGAAGGTCGTAATGCCGCCCGGGCCCGTGACCACTTCCTCAGAATCTTCGTGATGGGCACCACGCGATACCTTGAGCGTGTACGTTTCGTTAACGTTCAGCTTCGATGAATCGCCCGCTGACACCGGGCCCGCCTGAACGAGCGGAATCGCCACCTGCTTGCCGCCGACGTTCAGTGCGACATTGCCAACTGTATTCTTGAAACGAAATTGAAACGTCAGGTGCGCTCTGCCGTCGCCGACGTTATCGATGTGAATTTCGTACAGCGCATTGGGGTCGAGGGTGAAGTAATTCGGGCCGCCGTAGGCGTCTTCCAAAGGCGAGTAGTTCGCGATCAGCGTCACATAGCCGCGTCGATTCGGCTCATAGCTGTTGAACATGTAGAAGTCGGTGCCATCCACCTTCGGCATCGTTGCAATCAGCGGCGCCTCGCGATGGCTCGACGCGTAAGCAACGCTCGCGGCGGCGCACAATAGAATTCCTGCGGCGAGTACCTGCTTCGACGCGAAGTAAGCAGGCCGAAGATTAAGTCTTGAAGTAAGCATGGCAACTCCTCAAAGATACGACGCCGAAACGGCGGTTCGTCACAGGAAGGAGGACACTGTCTCACTATAGGCAAGATTCGTTGCGGCGATATGGATTTCGCGCGGGCAAGTAGCGGGATGGTGTCGCGTGGAACATGCATGTCGGCGGCTCATCGCGCCGCTCTCGTGGCATCGCGCCCAGTCTTTGCGACGTCAGCTTGCTGGCCACACTATCGTCAGAACGAAGTGCTGACCGACGCACCTCATCCCTCCATATATAGTCTGGCAAAGTCTGGCAACTCCGGTGAACGGTGATGCTCCAGCGGAAATGTTCTTCGATGCGTGTCCAGGGGACCTGGCTCACATGGTAGTTCGCGTGCCGCGAAGTGCGGCCATCGTTCGCACTGCCTGCCACCCGGCACTCATCGCTGCCTGCCACCCACACATAACCCGAGCCCGTCAGGGCAAGACGAGCAAAGACGTATGCAAGCCCATCGAGTAATGGCCAGGCTTGTTGCAGAATAGAACGTAGCGACCCGGTGTCAACTTGAGCGTCATATGTTTGCTCGCGCCAGGCGCTATGTCCTCTACCTCTCCCATTTTCTTGAACTGGCTCTCTGGCACTTGCCCGTATTTAACTGGCAGCTTATCGGCAGCCAGGTCCGTTTTGAGGACCACCAGTTCATGTGTCAGACCGGTGTCCGGTGCGTTGCTTACCTCGAACGTGACTGAGCCTGCCTTTACGCGACTCGTATCAAGCTGGATCGTGTTGTTCTTGAGCAACGTGGCTTTTATCGTCTCATTTGCGTAACCAGGGCTGCACACGAGACCGAGTGCGACCATGCCAAGGAATACCGCAGTACGTGAACTGGAGATCATGACGTTTTCCTCTACAGATCGCCGCTAGCATCATGCGTGTCGCCGATCGCTCTATGCATGATGCCAGGGGCGGGCGTTTCATTGCCAGGGTCCAGACGCGGCGCCGGGAAGCGACGTGCCGTCGATCAGCATCAACATGATGTCAATACCCGACATTGGGGCGTTGCTCAGACCGCCGTCTGAGTAATAGTCGACACGCAGGAAGATGAATTTCATGCTCGAATACGCGTCGAGCGCTGATCATGCAACCCACCTGCCGACTACGATATAAAAACGTCCAGTCCAGCATATTTATTCCAGTTTTTACGGCTAGTTTTATGTCGGCCGCTATCCAGTGATAGATCATGCCGGACCATGACGTATCCCGCTGCATCGGATCTGCACGCACACGTTTCGTGCAACGCCAACGACCAGCGTACGCACTTACACGGGCGGCGACAGCGGGCCAAGCCACGGACCGTTGCAGCGGCATGGTCGCGCCTGCGATGGGTATACAACTGCGCAGGCGCGCGCGAACCCGTGTCTCCGCACGACACACCGACACAGATCATTGGCACGATGACGCTTTAATGTGCAAGCGGACATGGTCACCTGGACTCAGGTGGCTCGAGCGCCAGTTAAACGCGACGGTCAAGGACGTTGCGGACCGCGCGGATGCGGGAGGCGAACGCGACCGCGCCGGTTACGGCATGAACCAGAGGAAAAGTTACGGCCTCGTGGCGAAATCAAGGTCGGTTCCATCACGCCAACCGTTCACCCGCCCCGAATGGAATAGAGCGGTGCCACGGGACGTTTACCTGTCGTGATCGCGCGATGCGCCGCACATTTCCCTATCTATGGATTGGTCGCTGGCCAAGGAGGAGCAAGACACCGGGGACGTCGATCTTGCTGCCCGCGGCACGGGTCTTGTTGCTACGGCGTTCGACGGGAACGCCGAGGGCGGAAGGCCGGAAAATGGATCGACGAAGACGGCGAGAACCCTCACGTTTTCGACCCGGACGCCGTGTCTGGAGAAGTTCGTGCGACGGCGTCCGCCACACACCGCGCTGAAGCGCTGGCGGACGGATTTGGCAAAGGCGGCCACACCGAGGAGTTTCATCGAAAGCCGCGACGGAAAACGCCCGCGTGCAAACGAGCGGCACCTCTGTTCCGTCTAGCCTTGGACAAGAAGCCGTCGACACGAATGATGACCGCTTTGAGGGCATATGACACATGGCAAGGCCCGTAGTTGGGCAATGAGCGCTAGTCGCGTCCATCGGAGATCAAGATGAAAACAACCAGACTATTAGCAGCATTCCTCATGGTTTTGTCGGTCACCTTAACGGGATGCCCATCAGACGCGAGCACGCATGGCGGCAGTGCGGCATCGAGCAGTGGCGCCAGCAGTAGCAGCAGTGGTGGTGGATATTAACCACTACGGACGCGTCGCAAACTAGATGCTGTCAGGCTTCGGAAGCATACTTACGCCAGATGTCTGGACGGCCCTGGTCCGGCCGGATCCGAACCGGTGAGTTGGGCGGCACTAGCCAGTCGGTCATCGCGGATCGGGTCGGCACCGGCCCCAGGCCTACGTCTGGTGGAGTCAGGGTGGCCATGGAGGCGATGCACGATGAAAAACGATATCAACACGAAAGCGAGACTCGCGTTCGCGGCGTTCCTGCTTGTCTCGACTGTCGCTGGGGCAGGCTGGTATTTCTTTTCCGTAAGCCAATACGCGACCTATCAGATCTATACCCAGGAGTCGGTCTCCGGTCTCATTGCCGATGCTCCGGTCGAATTCCACGGCGTCGATGTGGGAAAGGTGAAAAGCGTCAGGCTGGTCAACCCGCATTCAGTGGGCATCGTGTTGAGTATCGACAGGACCGCGCCGGTTACTTCGGCAAGTGTAGCGACGATCACATCCCGAGGCCTTGCGGCACGGGGATTTACTGGCTACGTTTATATTGCTCTCGAAGACGTCGGCAGCGATTCCCGCCCACTGACCACACGACCAGGCGAGCCTTATCCGATCATACCGACGACACCTTCGAGAGCCGTGACACTCGATACGGCGATGAATCAGGTAAACAAAAATTTTCAGGTCGTAACGGAACTGCTGGAATCAATACTCGACAAGACGACCGTAGCTTCGCTGAAGCAATCAGCCGACAACTTGCAGCAGGTAACCAAAGTACTGGCGGACAATACCGGGAAGCTGAACGCTATCGTTGCTAACACGGAGCGTGCTAGTCATCGTTTTGAGCCACTGCTGGAATCGAGCCATGACACCGTGACAGCGCTCCAGACGCAGATCTTGCCGGAAACGCACAAGGCGCTTTCCAACCTTGACAATCTGTCCAGTTCCGTCAATGACGTAGTGACCAGGATCAATCGAGACCCGTCAATCGTGATTCGCGGTGCGGTACCGCCGCCACCGGGGCCGGGCGAACGGAAATGAAAATCGATATGGGCAGGGCGGCTTTCATCGCGCTATGCGTCGTCTCGTTGTCGGGCTGCACTCTCTTCTCGCCGGTCAGGATTGATACGAAAAAATATGTGCTGAACAGTATCCCGCTCGATCTGCCCAGCGAACAGACGCACTCCGCGACCCTGTTGGTCCTGGTCCCCGAGGCCGAGCCGATCTACGCCACAACGCAGATGGCGTATACGACCCAGGCGTATCAGGTCGCGTATTTCAGTCAGAATGAATGGGCGGAAACACCTGCGCAGATGATTCAGCCTTTGATCGTAGAGACGCTTCGACACACGCACTATTTCAGCGAGGTTCTGTCGCCCCCTCATTTCGGCCGCCACACTTTCGCGCTTCGCACCGAAATCTTGACGCTCGAGCAGGATTTCACTTCGGAGCCCGCGACGCTACAGATTGCGATGCGCGTCTCTCTGAGCCGCGAGGCAGTGAACCAGGTGATTGCGACGAGAGAATTGTCGGTGCGGGAACCCATGCGGGAGGGGAACGCTGCCGCAGGAGTTGCGGCGGCCAATGAGGCTATGGCAAAACTATTGCGGGAACTCGCGAGGTTCGTAATCGAGAAAGCACATTAAGGCAGCATTCTGCGTAAGGTGTCGTCCTTGAATACGAAATGATGCAACAGCGCCGCGCCCACGTGGACGCATATGAGAACGATGAGCACGTAGCCCAACCATTTGTGGATGTCGATGAGTCGCTGAAACAGATAGTCGTCGCGAGCAAGGAAATCAGGCAGCGTGAAGAGCCCGAAAAACGATACCGGGATGCCAGCGGCGGAAGACATCAGCCAACCCGTCACCGGCAACGCGAACATCAGTGCGTAAAAGGAAAGATGGACGAATCGGGCCGCGATTTTTTGCCAGGCAGGCAGGTGTACAACCAGTTGCGGCAGTATCTGGGTTAAACGCCAGGCCAACCGCACTACGAGTAGAACGAGTACCGACAAGCCGATCTCCTTGTGGTAGAGAATCAGCACGATCTTTTTCGTATCGAACCCGACATCGGGAAGCGTGACCATGTAAAGACCCAATGCCGCAAGTCCAATGATAAGAACCGCCATGGACCAGTGGAGCAGGATCGCGACCGCTCCGAAGCGGTCTTCGGTGTTCTCAATCGGCATCATCGCTCGGGTTCCGTTCATTGAGCATCGTGTCAGCGCAAGCCGGCGAAATCGCCGCCGAACTCATCGAGGTAGCTGCGGCGGGGCGGCTGCTGCACGATGAACCCGCTCGCCGCGGCGTCGAAAAACTCAACACCCACCCGACGGCGGGATCGGGCCGGGCGTCGCGCATAAGCCGGAATGGGCCTGATCAACGAAAGGCGCGCACCGTCCGCGGCGGCACCAGATAGCGCCGGCACAGCGTGAGCGTCGTCATGAACAGCAGCACGCTGCCGAATTGCCAGACGATCACCATCAACGCGGCGTCTTCCGTATGAAAGAGCCGCAGCGCCACGTTGGCGAACGCCGCAGCAGCCAGGCTGCCCCACAACACCGCAAAGGGCGCGCGCAGACGCGCGCCACGCCGGATAGCAAGCACCATCGCCAGGGCCGGGACAGCGCCGGTCATCGCAATGGCCGGCACGCACATGAGGTCGGAATGAAACCCCATCCCGCTCACTCCCAGGTGCACCCACTCGTCCCAGCACTGACGACCCAGGGTCGCCATCCAGAGGGCAAGCGGGGCCACGGGTGCCCACAGCTTCCAGCGCGGTTCGCCCGGAACGCACGTGACGAGAGCGGCCCACCCGGCCATTAACGCCGTGGCCAGCGATGCCAGTTCCTGCGTCAGGAAAACCGGATCGGCCAGCTTCGCCTGGAGATCAGGGCGGAGTCGCATCGCGATCACCATGAGGGCCGTGACCGGGACCGACACCGCGAGCCAGCGGAGCAGGCGCCAGGCGGGGGACAGCAGGCGTCGGACCGGCTTCAGGTCGGCGGCGAGCGAGTCGATGAGTTTATCGGTATTCATGTCACTTCGTCACCAGCAGTAGATCGCGAAGCGTTTTCAACGCCCGATGTGTCGCCACCTTGAGGGCCGCAATGCTCATCCCGGTCGCCGCCGACGCTTCCTTGAGCGACATTTCCCTCTGCTTGAGCAGTTCGATCGCCTGTCGCTGGCCGGATGGCAGTGCGGCGATGGCCTTTCTTAGCGTGTCCTTATCCACCGGGGTTTCATACTCATCATTCGCCGGCTCGACCGGAAAGGTTACGTCGAGCATGTCAACCACGAGTTCTCTCCGGTTCGTCCGCGAGCGCCGCCTCACGCTGTCCACGAGGCGGCGCCGCAGGATCGCCATCAGCCACGGCATGATCGGGCGAGCCGGATCATAGGTATGACGGATCACGTGAATGGTCAGCAGCGTGTCCTGCACCGCGTCCTCGATGTCGGCAGCGCTGCCCGCTGGCCACCCTTGCCTGGCGAGGCGACGCAGGATCGGCGTGATCTCGTGCAGCAGGCGCGTGTAGCCTGCCTGATCGCCACGCTGGGCCGCAGCCATCAACGACGCCAGATGTGAATCGTCTTGATGCATCGCACAGGTTGTCCTCAGGGACGCCTCGGAAGTCAGTCGCGCTCGAGCACCTGAATGATCGGGCATGCGCCCGCGGCGCTGCCGTGGTCGCATTGGTGAACCAACCCTCTCAGCGCCTCGCGCATGGCGGCAAGATCTGCCAGCTTGCGCTCGATCAGTGCCAGTTTTCGCACCGCGAGATCGCGAGTTTCAGCACACGCATGGGCGTCACCCAGTCGCAGCAGCCCAGTCACTTCATCGAGCGTAAAACCCAGCGCCTGCGCGCGCTTGACGAAGCGTACCCGCTTTGCGATCGCGCCAGGATAACGGCGATGCCCGCCTGGTGGCTTGGGGGGCTCATCGAGCAGGCCCCGGCGCTGGTAGTAGCGGATTGTCTCGACGTTCACGCCCGCCTGTTGCGCCAGTTTGCCGATTGTCAATTCCGGATTCATACGAACCCCTTGATTCCGTACCATAGTACGGAGTTTAGAGTATGTGTGAGACAACAGGTTCGGAGTATTCGGAATGCCGCAGTTCAGCGCGAAAAGCTCGCTTGTCGCCGGCGTACTGGCCGGTGTCGGTGCGTCGATATGCTGCGTTGGCCCGCTGGTACTGCTGGCGCTCGGCATCGGCGGCGCATGGGTCGGCAATCTGGCCGCGTTCACGCCGTATCGTCCGATCTTTATCGGCCTGGTGTTCCTGTTTCTGGGTCTTGCCTTTCGCACGCTCTATCTCGTCCCGCGACGTTGCGCGCCGGGTACTGCTTGTGCAGCGCCGCCTGTCGTCAGGCGGCAACGGCTCGTGTTCTGGATTGTTAGCGTGCTGCTGATCGCGCTGCTGGCTGTGCCATGGCTCGCGCCGCTTTTCTATTGAGGGGAGCCGCCATGCGTAAATTGCTGATAGCCGCATTGCTTTGGGTACCGCTCGCGGTATTCGCAGCCGGCACACAGACCGTCGTGCTCGACGTGCAAAACATGACGTGTGCGCTATGTCCGATCACGGTCAAGGCGGCGCTGGGTCGTGTACCCGGTGTGAAGGGCGTGAAGATCGACTTCGACAGGAAAACCGCAACCGTGAGCATCGCGCCGGATAAGACCAATGCCGCAGCGCTCATCAGGGCGACGACCGACGCCGGCTATCCGTCCACGGTGCAAAGGTGAGTGGCATGACGAGCGGAGCCGTTTTGGAGTCTGTCCTGACGTGCCCGCGCTGCGGCTTTGCCAGGCGAGAGACGATGCCAGTGGATGCGTGCCAGTTCTTTTACGAGTGTGAGAACTGCAAGGCGTTGCTGCGTCCGAATCCCGGTGATTGCTGTGTGTTCTGTTCATTTGGCTCGGCGAAATGCCCGGCCGTGCAGGCGCGGCACGAGGGCTCGGCAAGCAGCGGCTGTGGAAACGATAACTGTATTGATCGCGGTGGCTGCGCTGGGTGGTCTGATGATGGCAGGCGGCAATGTCTCTAGTGCCGGCGTGCTGCCACCGGCGCGTGGCCGAACTGGCGCGAATACGCACGCGAGAATGCAGCGGCGCTACCGAAACCGACCCGCAGCGCAGTGGGTTTGACGCGGCCGCCTTCCTCCAACGCCCGCCGGGCGAGCATCAGACGCCAGCCAGTGAGATATGCGCCGGGCGTCGTGCCCACGGTGTCGCGGAACAGCGCCATGAACCGGCTGCGCGACATCCCGGCGAGCGAGGCCAGGTCGTCGATGCGCCAGGCTCGCGCGGGCGCATCATGCATCGCGACCAACGCCCGATGAAGCGCCGGATGGGAAAGTCCGGCGAGCAGTCCCGGCGCCGTTGTCCCGGCGTCGATCGCATTCCGCAAGATCATCAGCACAATCACCTCACACAAACGGCTGAGCGCTGCGTCGCGACCGCAGCGCGTGTCCAACGTCTCTTCCACAAAGGCGTCGGCGATGGCGCGCAATGTCGATGACTCGTCGAGGGTCAACGTCAATCGATCCGGCAGGGCGGTGACGAGCGGATTCGCCGGGCCGCCGAAGCTGATCGAGACCGCGACCAGGACGTCGTCTTCCGACTCGCGCGTTGCCTGCCCGCGCGCGTAAAAGACAAGCTGCAGCGGCTGCCGGTGAGGGCCGGCAAGGACGACCAGCTTCGCATCGCCGTGCGGCGCAGCCGGCGCGACCGGATGGACCGAAAAGTCGAAAGCCTTGAAGAAGGCTGATAGACGGTCGCATTTTGCTGGAGTGACTGGACTTTCGATCATGCTATTTGGACGTTTCATGTTACAAAGTATGAGAAAGTTCAATGTGCGCGTCAACCATTTCCGTCCTTCTTCAGCAATCACATGAAAGGAAGCAAATCATGCCTGTTCCCCGTCAGACAGCCCCCGAACTGACCGTCGAGACGCTTGACCATGGGCGGTTCAGTCTCGCACTTGACATGCCAGCCCGCATGACGCTCATCTGCTTTTATCGCGGCCTGCATTGTCCGATCTGCGCAACGTATCTCAAGGAACTCGAACGTCTGACACCGGCCTTCGCCGAGCGTGGCGTCACGACCATCGCCATCAGCTCGGATAATCAGGAACGCGCGCGCCAGATGGGGGAAAAGATTGCGGCCGGAAACCTGCGCGTCGGCTATGGGCTGCCGTTGGCCGAGGCGCGCAAATGGGGCCTCTATATCTCCGCCTCGCGCGGCAAGACCTCGATCGGCATCGAAGAACCCCCGTTGTTCTCGGAGCCCGGAGTGTTCCTCGTCAGACCGGACCGGTCGATCTACTATCTCTCAGTGCAATCGATGCCTTTCGTGCGGCCGAACTTCAGCGAGCTGCTCCAGGCGCTTGATTTCATCATCAAGAACGACTATCCGGCCCGAGGCGAATACGTGGGTGTGGTGTAAGCGGTTGGCATAAAAAGCTCGGCTTCGCCGCTGCGACACTTGCGACGGAGATGCGCTTCAGGCGATATCGAAGCCGACCGTCCTGTGCGCCTGACCGCACCGCGATGGCTTCAGCCTTCAGGTTGCATGATGCGCAATATCGTTCGCCCCCGAACATCCTTGAGCGGGAAATAGGCGCGGTGCGTCGCGCTATCCACCGCGACGACATGCGCATTGGGACCGACGCGGCCGTCGCCGATCTTCGACACCTTGCCTGCGTCGGCTTCGAACATGGAGACGATTCCCGCCTCTCCGGCGACGTAAAGCAGGTGCTGTTGCGGGTCAAAGGCGAGCACATCCGGATCCTTGCCGACATCGAACGACGAGGTGATATGCATCGTCCGCATGTCGAGCACCAGCAGCTTGTCATTGCCTTCGCACGCGATGAAAGCGAGCCGTTGCTGCGGCTCGATCAACAGGCCGTGGTTACCCCGTGCACCCGGCAGGTCAGTCCGCGTGATGACCCGGTCGGTGGCAGGGTCGATCTCGATCAGTTGCCGTCTCGATTGCACGTTCACAAAAATGTGCCGGGAAACCGGATCGTATTGCGTATTGCCGATTTCGCCACCGAGCGGAATCGTCGCGATCCGGGTGTTCGAGCGAACGTCGATCACCGTCTCAGTCTCACCCGTTTCATCGGAGACATAGAGCTTGTGCGCATCCGGCGCGTAAGCCATGCCGTCCGGGTAAACGCCGCCAGGCATGCGTGCGGTGATGTTCAGCGTGGTTTCATCGATCGCGACGATTTCATTCGAGCCGGTGGCTGACGCATACACGCGTGCCAGCTCGGGAATCGCCAGTACGCCGTGCACGGAGGCCACGTTCGGAATCCGGGCGATCACACGCGTAGCCCGCGTGTCGAATACGACAATCTCGCTGTCGCCCAGATGGGCGATAAACAGGAGGTGACGATCGGGGTCGACGCTTGCGTAGTCGAGCCGCGTCGGCCGTCCGCCCAGCGGCACGTCGGCGACTCGTTTCAACGGCAGGCCGGCTATATCGGAGCCGTCGTCCGCACCTGCCGCTGCGAACACAAAGGACCCCAGCGCGACCGCGATAGCGCACGCGACAAGGACCAGCCAGCGAGCAGAAGGCCGGGTGTGAAGCGCATTCATGACATGTGTGCTCCGTTACGCCCACCGTGGGCGATCGCAGACTGCTGCCAGACTCGCATTGCGGTAGCGCTATCGACGGACGCCCGCTTGCGCATCGAGGGCGCTCTTGACGCCCTTCGCGAGGTCGACGGCCCGGCCTTTGCCCCAGTAATGCAGGAACAGGATGCGCGGCTGTTCTTGTGTCATATGCTGATGGATCGCGACGATATTGATTCCCGCGGCCCGCATGGCCTTCAGGACGGCCTGCAATTCGTCCTCCCGCATCGCAAAGTCGCCGTCGGCCACTGCCTCGTCGTCGGAACCAGCAAACGCCGCCCACGTGTTGACGCCCATTTCGTTGCCGACCGACACATGGTGCATGTTCGCGGTCTGGCCGATCACGACCTTGAACATGCCGTTGTTGAGCTGCCCTTTTGTACCAAACACACTTTCTAATGGCACCGGGCTGATGCTGCTCTGCCCGGCAACGTGTCCCGGAAACACGCCCTCGGGATCGGTATGAGCGGATCGGATTTCGGCGATCTTGTCGTAGATTTTTTTGACGCCCCCGTCGCCGGGATGCGAATTTCAATCAGTGGGTTTCACCCGTCGGAATGCCCCCAGCAGCGCGAGGTCATAGCCAATCTTGAGCAGCCCACAGGCGACAAGCGGCACGCCAATCCAGCCGACAGCCAGCAGCGCGCCGGCGAGCGTGGGCGCGAGCGCCGCCGCCAGGCTTCGCGGTACCGCCGTGAAACTTGCCGCGGCCGGACGCTCGGGCGGCGTCACGACCGCCATCACGTAGGCGGTCCGGGTGGGCACATCCATTTGCGACAGCGCACTGCGTGCGAGCAACAATGCCAGCGTCAGCGCCAACGAAGGGGCGAGCGCAGCAGCGATCAGGCAAAGGCTGGCCGGGATATGGGTGAACACCATCGTGTTCAGCAAGCCGATCTTGCGAGCCAGCGGCACTGCGGCGAGTTGTGAGCCTGCGCTCAACAGGCCCGCCCAGAAGAAAAACTGACCCGCTGCACCGAGCGAAAGGCCGAAGCGCTGCATCAGCCACAGTGCCAGCAACGAGTTCACGAGCAGGCCGCCAGCAAATGCGTCCACGCTGAAGAGCAGCGCGAGGCGAGTGACGATCCCGCGCGACGGGCCCAGCGGCACGCCGCGTGATCCGGCGGACGACGAGCGCTCGGGCAACCTGCGATAGAGCAACAAGAGCGCGGCACCGACGAGCGTGTAGACGATGAACATCGCACGCAGTGCCGCGAGCCGTGACAGCCCCCCATGCGCGATGAGCCAGTCCGGGAAAGCTGCCACTAGCGCACCCACCGCTGCAGACAGCGCGCCGACCAGACTGTAGCGCGCGAATAGAGCAGTGCGGGTACCGGTGCCGGCCGATTCGGCGAGGCGCGCCTGTTCGAGCGGGAGGAACAGGCTGACGTCCCCTGAACTCGGATTGAGCGTCCCGACGAACGCAACGATCAGCAGCGGCCAAAGAGAAGACAGGCCGGCGAAACCGAACCCGGTTGCGGCCATCAGGCTTGCCGCCAATGCGAGCATGCGGCGCGGGGGATAACGATGGGCGACGATACCGACCAGGATGGTCGCGAGGGCCGAGCCGATCAGCGTGGCGCTGCTGACCAAACCCACGTCCAGCTGGCTGAAACCGAGCGCGAGCAGGTACGCCGGCAACAGCACGGCGATGAATCCGTCGCAGAAACCGCGCAACCCGCGGCCGATGAGCAACGGCAACGCGCTCGCGTCCGCACCGGCGGGCAGCACCAGGCGCGACACCGCGCCGCGACGTGGGATTGAAGCCGCTGCGTCCCTAGGTGCGCGCATCGCCCTGACACCACGCATACAGTGCGTCGTAGACGACCATGCCGCACCGCAGCTGTTCGTGATCGTCGGCAAAATGGCGCGACAGCCCGACAGAAATTGCGTAGAGGCCGCTCGATTCAGGAGCGAGGTCGAGGCGGCTGGTGTCCGCCCCGCGCACAATCCGCGCGAGTTTCAGCAACGCGGGATCGCTCAGCTGGTACTTATGCAGGAATGCATCGAAACTGCACAGCTCGCCGTGGTGCCCCAGTTCGACGTCCGGCACGTCAAACGGGATTGCACCGGTCTCGTGCGCCACCCGACGCACGTCATCGCGAGACACGTAAAGGAACTCGGCGTCCCTGTCGATGAAATTGACGATCAGCCAGGGACAGGCGATCCGATCGACCTTGGGACGTTCGCGGGTGATCCATTTCATGATATTTCTCCGTGTGGCCGCGTGATGTGTGAGTCGGCATCAACGGCGTTCAATCGTCGTCTTCTTCACCCGTGTCGGCGGCAATCATCTTGCCGCCTTCGTCGATGAGCAGCTCCTGCTTCTGGTTGCCAGAACCGAGCGTGACGGCGTAGCGCGTTGCGCCTTTAGCGGTCTGCTTTTCGATCTCGCCGACACTGCGGTGATCGCGTTCAGGCGTTTGACGGCGCCGCCGTAGTTGTTCTCGTAGTGACTGACGATCAGCTTCTCTGACAAGCCTGTGAGCCTGGCGGGATCGCAGGCCAATGGCTTCATCTGGCAGGTCATGAGCATCTCCTCCTTGAACAAGATCAATGGTGGATCAGTGAATAGGCCACCAACCCGATGAGTGCTGCACCTGCGACAATCACCGGCTCCTGCAGCTTCCTGAAGCGCCACAGCAGCAGGACCGTCGCGAGCGCGAGCACAACGGTCAGCCAGTCAACGATGGAGCGCCGCGCGATGACGATCACCGAGCCGGTGATGGCGCCCACGGCGGCCGCCGTGATGCCGTCGACGAACGCCTTGACGGCGGGCAGCTTGCCGTACTTCTTGAAGTACGGCGCGGGCAGCACCGTGAACAGGTAGCAGGGCAGGAAGGTCCCGAGTGCGGCAACGCAGGCGCCGCCGAATCCCGCGACCAGATAACCGATGAACCCGACCGTGATGACGACCGGCCCCGGCGTGATCATCGCGACGGCGACTGCATCGACGAACTGCTTGTCGTTGAGCCAGTGATGTTCAGTCACGACGCCACCGTAGAGGAACGGCACGATCGCGAGTCCCGAACCGAACACGAACGCGCCCGCCTTGGTGAAAAAAAGGGCGATCTGGCCGAGCAATGACAGATCAAGCCCGCTCAGGACGCCGCTCATGCCCGGCGCCTGCGTCACTGCGAGCGCATTCAGTCCGCCCTTGTGCAGCCATTTCGGCGGCGCCCGCCAGAACCAGTTGAGCAGGCCGCCCGCGATAAACAGCCACGCGATTTCGGATTCGGTGACAACGGTCACGACCGCGAGCGTCAGGTAGATCGCCCACAGGAGCCTGTTCGTGCCGATGGTCTTCGTGGTCAGCTTGTACGCGCTCATCGCGATGATTCCGACCACCGCGGCGCCCACGCCATAGAACACCGCCTGCATCCAGGAGAGGCCGCCGAACCGGGCGTAGGCCCAGCCCAGCGCGACGACCATCAGGAACGAAGGCAGGACGAAGGCGAGACCGGCCAGCGTCGCACCGACGACGCGGTAGTGGACGTAGCCGAGGTAAATGCCGAGCTGTGCGGCGAGCGGCCCCGGCATCATTTGAGCCAGCGCCAGCCCCTCCTTGTAGTCCGCTTCGCCGATCCAGCCCCGGCGCTCGACCAGGTCGCGGTGCATGTAGCCGACCAGCGCCACCGGGCCGCCAAACCCGAAGGTGCCGAGGCGCAGCATGTAAAGAATCAACTGGCCAAGCGTATAGCCCGGCGCGGCCGTAGTGGTGGTGGTCACGGGCGGCCCCCGGCGTTGGTTTTTGTGCTCGCCACAAAGTGCGCGTGCAGCGAATCAAGCACGCGACCCATTTCATCGAGCAATTGATCGTCGTCCGACGCGCGTTGACGTGCGCCGGCCATCACCGCTTCGAAGCCGATCGCCTCGGGCACCGGTGCGCCGCCGACATCGAGTACGTGGACCAGTTCGCCAAGCCGAAGGAGGCCCGCATCCTCATCGAGGCCGAAGCTGGCGAGCAATACCTCGAACGTCACGCGATCGCCCACATGCGTAAAGGCGGCACCGTCGAAATCGAATCCGAGCACGTCGGGCGGGCAGGCATCCGGCGAAGCCAGCCAGAGGAAGCGTGCCTGCGGATCGATGAAGCGGCGGATCAGCCAGGCGCTCGCGACGCGATCAACCCATAGCCGTTGCCGGGTCGCCCACGTCCGGGCCTGATAGTCGTCGCGCCGTAGGGGCCGAATGACCCGCTCGTCCGCGTGCGGCTCGCCAGGCGACAGTACGGTATCCGCGAGGGCCAGAAAATCTTCCCAGGCAACCTCCGCGTTGGTCAACGCCGCGCCAGGAAAGTAGTCGATCATACGGATCGCGTCATAGTCCTTGCCCAGGCGGCGCAACAACCGGGTGACTTCAGCCGGCGGGAGGCCTCCCAACGTTTTCCGCGCGGCGCCGAGGGACGCGAGAAATGTTGCGTAGTCGTCGTTCCGATCGAACAGTGCGCGAAAGTCCGCTTCCTGCGATGCGTCCATGCTTTGCGCCCGCAACAGATGCGCAGTGCCGCCGGCTTCGTCGATGCTGCCGGCAAGTTCGCGCAGCATGTCCTCACGCTCCGCGGTATGCGGCAACAGGTAGATGCCGTCACGCAGCACGGCGCATCCCTTCGCTTTCAACGCCCGCCACGCCCGCATGCGCGCGGTGGCGTTCTCGGTGGGAAACGTCAGGACGAGCAATGACCAGGTAGTTAAAGTATTCATGTAACTTAAGCTACATCTATGTAGCGTAAGTTACAAGTGATTTTTTGCTCGCCAAGCCCAGAGTGGCTGATCGTCGTTCATGCAGCCGTAGCTGCGGTGGATTTGTACTCGTGGTGATCACAACGTGGGGCACGTCACGCACGGAGATCGTGTTCGTGCGAAGGGCTCCTGAGCTCCGCTGATCAACAGTCGCCTGCACCATCGCTGCATACTCACGTACGAAAACGATCGCTATAGACCTTCCCCTAACTGCCATCTGCGCGCGATGTGCGCCCACTGGCGAACCGCGGACGCTGATTTCGGCTTCCCCCTTTCTTCGAGGCGGCAGGCGAGGAGTTCAATGAACGCGGGCAAATCCTGCGTGCCCTGCAGCGTCACAAACTCCTCGATGGTTTTGTCAACCGCTGTCCTGTGCGAGGCGGCCGACTGCGTACTGCAGATGTAGGAGCTACCCCGCGCCAGCTCGACGGAATATGCGACCCGGCAACGGGTCATATCGGCCGCTGAAAGAGGTTTTCTTCTGACAGTCGCCACATTCGCTCCGGTTTTTCAAAGGCGCTGGCCCAGTTCTCCTGTTACTGCAGGTCGATCCGGCCGAACACGCCGTCAGCCTCGTCATTCGGGCCGGCGGCAAAGAACAGCGTATTCACCGGCTGCGCGTTGATCCCGTTGCCGAACGCGAGTCCCCAGATTCCATCCTGCACGATCGGCGAGCCGTTCTTCTGTCTCAGTTGCCCGTGGAGATTGCCACTGTTCCGCTCGTACGCGTTGATCGTGCCGTCGCCGAAATTGCCGATCAGCACGTCGTTGCTGAATGGGCCGAAGTTCGGTGGCGCCTGAGCGATGCCCCACGGTGCGTTCAGCGGCCCGCCCGTCGCAAAGCGCTGCAGCATCTGGCCGCTCAGATTGAATACGTTGACCAGGCCCAGGCCCGCGCCTTTCACGTCGTCGTGCGCGTTCGCGTCCTGTTTCGCGTAGGTGACGAAGATCTTCGAGCCGAACGCCTGGATCCCGAAGGGCGCGAACCCGGCCGGCAACGCCGGATCCGTGAATGCGCCCGCCGGTGTGACGCGCTTGAACGTCCTGTCGAACATGTCGACTTTGTTGTTGTGGAAGTCCGCCGCGTACAGGAAACTGGCCGTGCCGTTGTTTGCCAGCGCCAGCCCCTTGTAAACCGCACCGCCGTTGCCGTCATCGAACTCCGTCAAGGCGGCGGTCAGGCTGACTGCGGGCGACCAGGCGGTGATTGTGCCGCCCTCGCCCGCAAAAATGAAGGCGGCGGCACCCGTCTTGCCGCCTGCGGTGATCATGAAGTCCTGCGTGCCGCTGAATACGATGCCGGTCGGATTCGCCGGCCCGTTGCTGCCGGCCGGAATGCTGACAACCAGCGACTGCGCGACGCCGTTGCCGTCGTACAGCGTGGCGACTTGCGCGCCGTTGTCCGCGACCCAGACAAAAGCGGTCGGATTGAATACGATGCCCCACGGGTTCTTCAGGTGGGGATCGGTGTGCGGCGCGGCCACCGCGCCATCGGAAACCAGCACGGTCGCCTTGTAATGGCTGCCTACGATGCCGTCCGAATGGCCGCCACAGGCGGCCAGGCTGCCTAGCGCGACGACCGCGACGGCCGCCGCACAGCGCGCGACGGCACGCGCGCCCGGAAAATACATCTTCATGGCTGAGACCTCCCCAGCGTGCGACGCACGCTGCGCATTCGCTGTTGATAGTCTTAAACGAATGTGCTGTCCCGGTTATTCCACCCATCACGTCACGGTTTGTTCGGCAGCGGCGCGTTGAGTGCGCGCGCCCCGGCACGCGCGGCGACCAGCTTGCACGACGCCACCGGCAAGTCGGCAACCACCGCCATGAAGACCGTACACCCCCGTGTCTCTGGCGACGTGGTCGCGGCCGTCAGTCGATTGTCGCCTCGCGCGTCGCCCAGACCTCGCGGATGAAGCTGACCGTGCCTTCGACGCATTGCGCAGGTCAGTCCGCCCCTCGATATCTATCGCGATCAGGTCAACGAGTTAGTGGCGCACTTCATCGGCCTCGGCACGCTTTCAATCTGGCCCGAGGACACGATCGGCGCGCACGGATAGACGCCATTGCGGCTAAGCAAAACGTGGTCGATTAAAGAACGGTTGACCCCGGCCAGTCAGGATGTGACGACCAACGATGCATGCATGCCCATCGAGTAATGGCCGGACTTGTTGCAGATCAGTACGTAGCGACCGGGTGCCAACTTGAGCGTCAAACGCCTGTTCTTGCCGGGGGCCATATCCTCCGCCTCTCCCATTTTTTTGAACCGGCTCTCTGACACTTGTCCCTTTTTAACTGGCAGTCTGCCGGCGGCCAGGTCCGTTTTTAGCACGACCAGTTCATGTGTCAGGTTGGTGCCCGATGCGTTGCTTACCTCGAAAGTGATTGTGCCCGCCTTGACGCGACTAGCATCAAGCTGGATCGCGTTGTCGAGGAGAGTGATTTTTATCGTCGAATTGGCGTAACCAGGGCTCCAAACGAGGCCGAGCGCGACCATACCAAGGAAGATTGCGGTGCGTGGAGCAGAGATCATCACGTTGTCCTCCGCAAATCACCCGAGCGTCCGCGCATGGCTGATCGCCCTATGCACGGCGCCGGCGCCACGCGCTTCATTGCTCAGGTCTTGACGCAGCAATAAAAAGCGACATGCTGTCTTCGCGGACATCAACATGCGTCATTAGCTGACATCCGTGCGTTGCTCACGTCGCCGTACGAGTCGTAGTCGTCGCAAGAGGCAATGAAGTCAAGGCCCGAGTGCGGTTCGAGGACTAACCACTCCGCCCGTCTGCTCACTACGGTACTAAAACGTCATCGCAGCGGGATTATTCCAATGTCCGCGAGATATTTTTATGTCCGTCGCTATGCGATGAAAATGCAGCCCGGTCGGTGACGGACCAAGTGAATCGGAACTGTACGTGCGCGTTTCGGGGATCCATCAAGAGCGGACTTTGTCGGACGCTAAGACCGGATAGCCCTTACCGGGCATCGATGTCGCGTAGTTCTTCGCCTCGCTGAAGCGACGCAATCAGCGGACATGACACGTTGTCCGTGCGCGAATGACACGCGCGCACAAGCTGGGTCAGCACGGCGTCCATGCACCCGAGATCGGTGAGCTTGTCCTGTATGTCCCTGAGCTTGTGTTCAGCGAAACTGCTCGCCTCATCGCAGCGCGTCATCTTCCAGTTTCGGCAGGTCCGCGATTTCGTCGAGGCTGAAGCGGGCAGCTCATCTGGTCGACATTGCACGTACCCGCCGCCGTCTAATTGCGCTTTCTGACCGCCGGTCACAGCTTAAGGTCTGAACAGCAAATGATCGGGGGTTATCTGCTGGAGTGGTGCGCGAACCCGATCAGCTCGCCCTCGCGATCGAGCGCGATTCCAGCGGACTCGCGCAAAAGCGCGGGCATAACCGGCTTGCAATCGAGCCCGCTTGCGCGGGATGCGAGGTCGATGATGCGCGCAACGTCGTTGCCTCCGAGAGGTCGCAGGCGTTCGCCAGGCGGCAACGAGATAAGCGGGGGATGAAACGCCGCGCCCTGATGCTGCCTGACCGCGCCCACTTCTGCGAAGCCGAGCGATCGACAAAACTGCTCGCCCGGTGGGATGGCGTGCAGCAGCGCAGTGCGTCCACCCAGTTCATCGAGGACCTTTTCAATCAACTTGCGTCCGATGCCTTGCCGTTGCCGCTCGGGGGAGACGATCACCATGCCAATCGACCCGGCTCCGCGGCCATACTTCCAGCACAACGCAGTGCCGACGATACCCGTGGCGTCTTCCGCGACGAAGCCGTGTCCCGCTCGCGCAACGAAGCGCCAGTCATCCACTCGATGTCTCCACTTGACTGCCCGCGATAGCAGGTGAGCTGCAACCACGTCGTCGGGGGTGAACCGGCGGATTGAAATCGCTTGATTCTCTGCGAGGCGGGACACACACGGCTCCTTTGGCTACATGCACATGACACCACTCTGACAGCATGTAAAGGAGCTGACTAGGACGATCTTTCTGCCTTTTTTCCAGCAAAACGGTCGATGGGTTCTTTATGGTCGAGGCAAGGGTTCTGATGCAAATAGGCTCGGCGATTCTCTTCCGCCTGTTTCCTTAGGCTACGGTGCACGAGACGTTCAATCACTCGCTGGCGCATGAAGTGCACTCACAATAGCCCGCGGCACACTCGACCCGCTTCGAGCTCAATCGGGCAAAAAGAAAATCAGCGCGCCACGTCGTCTGAAGCAACCACATGATTACGAAGCACGCCGATCCCTTCGATTTCGACCTCGATCGTGTCTCCTGGCTTGATCGGGCCGACGCCCGCCGGAGTTCCCGTCATGATGTGGTCGCCCGGAAGCAGCGTCATGTACTTGCTGAGGTAGGCGATCAGCGCGGGAACGCCATATACGAGATCGGCAGTATTCCCGTTCTGGCGCACTTCACCGTTCACGCGAGTCATCAAATGAAGGTTCGACGGATCGATTTCCGTCTCGACTACGGGACCGATTGGCGCGAACGTATCGTAGCCTTTACCCATGAGGAGGCAACCGTACTCGCTCTCGCGACGCTGCAACACCCTGTCGCTTACATCGTTGCCGCATGTGTAGCCGAACACGTAATCGAGTGCATCGCTTTCGGAAACATGGCGTGCCTCCTTGCCGATGATCACCGTCAATTCCCCTTCGAAATGTATGTTCTCTCCATCGGGCGGATAGACGATGGCTTCGTCGGGGCCGATCACCGTGGTGCTCGGTTTCATGAACAGCACTGGAAGCGTCGGAGTATTTTTCCCAACTTCCTGCGAGTGTGCGCGGTAGTTGTATCCGAGACCGAAAACACGAGGACGGTGAAACGGGCTCAACACGCGAACTGCTTCTATATGGTCGACATAGCCGGCAGGACGCAGCTCTTCAAGCGGCGATCCCTTTAGTCTCTCGAGGTTTCCGTCGCTGCCGAGGATGCCGTATTGCGCATTGCCGTCAACCGAATATCGCACGATCTTCATGGATTTTTACCGGGGTAAGAAAGCTGACCGAAGCTTGCGCAAGCCGGAAGTGCGTCTGCGACGCAGTTGCACTTCCGGTCACACAGCAAAGCCAATCAGGGAAGCACGACATAGTTGCTGAAGCCTCCGTCGCGATCCTTCAAGCCGGAGATGGCTTCGTTGACGCGCTCGAGCGGAAACCGGCGATGTTCGAGATATGTCAGGTTGATGGCTCCGGTGCTCACCATGTCGGCCATTTCCTGGCCCTGCGCAGTCGTGAACCAGTTCGATCCGATGATCTGCACCTGTTCATCCATCAGCCACTTCACGTCGATCGGCAGGTCTTCCGCGACGCCACCGACATTCACCACCCTGCCGCCACGTCGAACGCCCTTCATCGAATCCAGCATGGTGGCGGCAGGCGCCTTCGCCCCGAGCGCGCTGATCACAAAGTCCGCGCCTTCACCGCCCGTCAGCGACTTTGCCCATTCGCCCGTCGAGCCTTCGCCAAGTTTCATTACTTCGATGCGGTCCGGCGCCAGCGCTTTGACACGTTTGAGCAGCGCTTCGTCGCGCCCCGTGCCAAGAATGCGCGACAGGCCCATTGCTAGACCGAGCACCGTTGCAGCCACGCCGAGCGTGCCCGTGATGCCATCTATGAGCGCAACCTGGCCTGGACCCGCGGCGGCGTTCTTCAGCGCGCCGTACGACGTGCCCATGTACCCGAACCGGCCCGCCTGCTCAAAGCTCATGTTATCGGGGAGGTTGACGATCGCGTACTCGGGAGCCGTCATGTACTCGCTGAAGCCGCCATACGGGTAAAGATCGAAAATGCGTTGACCGTCGCGGCTCGTACTGAAGTAACCGTTCAGCGTGTAGTACCGGCATTCGCTGCGCCGGCCAGCACGGCACGCCTTGCACGATCCACATGAACGCAACGGGCTCACATAGACGCGATCGCCCGGTTTGACGTTGAGGACCGCTTCACCGACTTCTTCGACCATCCCGGCCGGATCCAGACCGAAAATGGCGGGGAATTTCGGCAGCGGCTGATGCGGAAACCAGGTCGGCCAGTTGTTGATGACATTCGCCATGTTCGGCACGATTCCGCATGCCTTGACTCGAACGAGAACATCGGTGGGTCTCGGTTTCGGCACCGGGATGGTATCGAGCGTCATCGGGGTGTGGAGAGCATGCAGCCGCGCTGCAACCATCGTTCGTTCCATACATTCCTCTTTCTGTGTGAAAACTTCCGCATGACCCGCCATGTATCTGCGGAAGTACTACGCATTGCATTTGCCAAGCGATCAAGCCATTGCAGTCAGATCTGTTTTTCGATCTGGACCGACTGTCGATCAGCGGTAGCTCTCCTCGAGTTCGATCCCCAGTGCGCCCATGATGCGCACGCCGGAGTTGTACCAGGCGATGTTCAATGCCAGTTCGACCCGTTGCTGATCGTTCAGGAACGGGACAATCCTGTTCCAGGTTTTGTCGCTCACGTCGACCTTCAGCGTCGACTCTTTGGCGACTGCCATCACCGCACGTTCCTCTTCGTTGAAGAGGGGCGACGTTTCGAAGTCGGGGATGGCCTTCAGTTGTTCCGGGCTGATGCCCGCCTTCAATCCGTGCGACTGGTGATGTCCGATTTCATATTGGGAGCCGGTGCAGTGTCCAACCGTCAGGATCGCGAGTTCGCGCAGCTTCGGGCTGATCGACGACGCCCGGATCGCGTTCGCGTAGGTCAGGAACCGGTCGAGAATTTCCGGTGCGTGTGCGAGCGCGCGGAAGATGTTCGCCGTGGGTACTTTGCGTTCGCGTTCGAGCCGATCGAAGATGGCATCGTTGACGCCCGCGAGGTCCGAACGCTGAAGATATTTGACGCGTGCCATATTGACTATCCCTTCCTTTATGAGCTCTTTGCAAGCCGGTTCTGAATGTAGGTTTCAAGCGTCGTGGGACGCGGTTTGCTGGTTGTCTCGATCAGTTCGGCTCCTTCGAACCGTGAGGCCTCGAAGTACCAGCGGTGCTCCGCCGGCAGACCCCAGCGCACGCTGGTGCTGAGCGAAGCGGCATCCCAACGGACGGGTTCGATCTCGATGTCGATGGTCTGGTAATGACCGTCGCACAGTTCGACGCGATGACCATCCGGGTCGCGCAGATAAACGAACAGCATGCCGCCTGGACCGTGGCGGCCGGGACCGCGTTCCACTTCGTGCGCATAGCCGTAAATGCCCGCGAGGTCGCACGCCGTGAAGATGTTGTGCGATTCGGGCACGATATACGCGAAGTGATGCATGCACGGTCCGTCGTTCTCGACGATAGCCAGATCGAGGCACGTGCCTTTGCGATACATGAATGCGCCGAGTAGCTGGTCGCCGTGCGCGAGATACTCGGAATTGCGGAAGCCGAGCCTGCTATAGAACACGCAGGATTCGTAGGTGTTCGGAGAGAAGATCTGGAAGTGATCGATCCGCTGCGCGTGTGCGCCCTTGAACATGTTGCGGTCGAGATAGAGGCGTGGACGCGTTTCCATCTGCGCGCACAACTCGATTTTCGTGCCGAACGGATCGGACACATGCAGGGTTCTTCCCTGATGCGCGACTTCGACCCATTCGACGGGAAGGCCTTCTTCCTTGAAGAACCGGTAGGCGAGGTCCAGGTCTTCTTCGAGGAAAACCCGAAAGCCAATCCGCTTGCAGATCGGTGCGCCCTTGTTGGCCTGCATCAGAACCAGACTGTGGTGGCACGCTTCGGACAGGCCGCGCAGATAGCACGTGTCCGCTGTTTCTTCCGTGACGACGAGGCCGACGACGTCGACGTAGAACTCCCGGCTTTTCGCCAGGTCGGCAACGTTCAATACGATGTGGCTGGCGCGCGTGATATTGAAGGGCGGCCGGTGATTGACTGCAGGCAACATGATTACCTCTCGATTGTTGATGACGAGCTTTCGGCGACGGTATGACGATTCAAATCGGACGGTGGATGAAAGGCAACGCGGACCATCCGCTGAATTGCGCTTGCCGTCCCAGCGCTTCCTCGATTCGCAATACCTCGTTCCACTTCGCCATGCGTTCGGAGCGCGAGAACGAACCCACCTTGAACTGACCCGCGTCCCAGCCCACCGACAAATGCGCGATGGTGACGTCTTCGGTTTCGCCGGATCGTGCAGACACGATCGTGCCGAATCCGGCCGCCTTGCCTGCCTGCAGAGCCTCGTAGGCTTCGGTTACGGTGCCCGCCTGATTCGGCTTGATGAGCACGGCATTCAACGTGCCTTCCGACGCGGCTGTTTTGACGCGATCCGCATTGGTGACCAGGAAGTCGTCGCCGATGATCTGGCAACGCGACCCGTATGATTTCGTAAAGAGCCTGAAGCCTTCCACGTCGTCTTCGGCAAGCGGATCTTCAATCGACAGGATCGGATAGGTGTCCAGCCAGCGCCCCAGCATGTCGATCATCTGCGCTGTGTCGAGCGTGCGGCTATCGAGCGCGAGCGTGTACCGTCCGTTGCGGCCGAACTCGGACGCGGCGATGTCGAGCGAGATGCCGACCTGCTTGCCGGGTTGCAGGCCCGTGTCGGCGATGGCTCGCACCAGCGTGTCGAGGGCGTCTTCGTTGCAATCGAAGGCCGGCCAGTAGCCGCCTTCGTCCGCCACACCCTGAAGCTTGCCCGCCTCCTTCATGAGCGAACCGGCGGCGCGGTACACCTCGGCCGTCCACTCCAGCGCTTCGGTGAAGCTGTTCGCGGCAGGGCACATGATCATGAAGTCCTGTACGTCGACACGGCGCGCCGCGTGTGCTCCGCCGCCGAAGATCTGGATCTCCGGCAGCGGCAGGCGCACCGCACGTTCTCCGGCGAGATGGCGCCATAGCGGCTGCCCGCTTGCAGCAGCCCCGGCGTGCAGCACGGCCATGGAAGTCGCGACGATCGCGTTGCCACCCAGGCGGCTGCGGTTCGGCGTTCCATCCAAAGCAACCAGACGGCCGTCGATAGCGGCCTGATCGAGGGCATCGGTTCCTTCGAGCGCCCGCGCAATTTCGCCATTTACCTTCGATAGCGCGTTGCTCACGTCGAGGCCGCCGAAGGCGGCGCCGCCGTCGCGCAAGTCCAGTGCTTCTCCGCTGCCCGTCGAAGCGCCCGCGGGCGCAATGGCGCGACCGCTCTTGCCGCCGTGCAACGTGACCTCGACTTCCACTGTCGGGCGGCCGCGCGAGTCCCAGACGCGTCGGCCGCGTACATGGGCGATCGTTGAATCAGTCATAAGGATTGTCTACCTCGCTAATGTGGGTGATTTGTGCGGCTGCAGCGTGGAGGGTTTGAATGAGCGAGCCTCGCAGTCATTCGCTCCTACGCGCTCCGATCAGGACGAACGCCAGCGTCGCCGGCAGGTCGCTCTTGTTTCGCCACGCATGACGGGTTCCGTTCTGCACGACGACCTCATGCTTGCGCAGCAGCTCCGCGCGCCCTTCATCGAGTTCGAGCCAGATTTCACCGTCGAGAACGATGCCGTAATCGACGGTCGGGGTGGCGTGCACGCCGTCCTCCTCGAAAAGCTCGGCAAGCCCCGGACTGATCGCGAAGTTTTCAGCGACCGCGGCCTGCGGGTCGAAGCCGGGTGCAAAAAACACGCTGTCCGGAGGAAAGGTCACGATGAGAAAGCGCGTGCCGGAAATCGCGGGAACGAAGCTGGTGACAGCCGGGGTCGGGTCCGTGCCGTCAAAAGGAAGGGTTTGCGCCGGTTCCGTTGCCCAGACAAGGCGAGACACCATGCCGGGGATGTGCCGGTACGCGTCGGAGCGGGGAGGGGGCGAATCGAGTGCGACTGTCGAGACGCCGCCTGCATCGTGGCCGGTGACGATGCGGCGCAGTGCTACCGGCACCTCGCCTGTGACCGGGGTATCCGACTGGAGCGGAGCGGCATTGGCGTCCTTCACGGTGTCTCCTGTTTTTGCTAACGTTAGCATAGATTGTGGCAAAGGCCGTAGGACATTGTCAATAGTGTATTTAAGGCGATTTTCCCGCAAATAAATCAATGCGGCGTGGATGGAAAACCTTCCGATTGCACGAAAAAGGCAAACGTTAGCAAGGCGAGCGGGTTGTTTGACCAGCTGCGGTCGCAATACGAATCGACACATACCCGCTAGGCAGAGTTTGAAAGGCGAAACGACCCAACAAGCTCCGCAAGCTTGAGCGCCTGCGCGCGCATCAGACGCGATTCGCTTTCCGCATGCTCGGCGAACCGCGCGTTCTGCGTGGTCATCGTTTCCATTTGCTTCACTGTGTCATTGACCTGACCAATGCCGAAACTCTGCTGTTGGCTCGCCGTCGAAATATCGCTCATGAACGCGATGACGCGCTCGACGGACGCGACGACCTGCTCGAGCGAGGCTGCTTGTGCTTCGGTGCGGGCAAACAGATCCGCATTACCCGTGGCGATCGTCGTCGCGCCGTCGTTGACGAGACCCGTGGTCTCCTGGATCTGCGACACGAGAAGCTTGAGGTTGATCTGACCTTGACGAAATCCCGGTTGACGTAGGTGATCTTGCCCTGAAGATCCCCTTTGGAAATCATCGTCACGGAATCATCGAGCACGTACTCGACGTCGGTGGTGATTCGCTGTGGCCACATCGCGGACTGTCTCCATGTTTTTGTTCTTGCTACATCTCAAGGCTGCCGACACTCGATCTCTTCCCGCCATGCGTCCGCCACCTGATACAAATACTCGACCGGCTGCAGTAGCAGTCGAGCGGCGACCGCGCGCACGTAATCGCGTTGCGCCTCATCGGTCAGATACTCGACCGGCGACTTGCCGTCGACGCGCGCGAGGAGCAACGCAGGCAACAACTCAGCCGTGCGTGCTTCGAGCGCCGCGCGCAGTTCCCAGTCGGCTTCGTCGAAATAGGATTCGGTCAGCGCCTTGAACGAAGCGATAAGCGCGTCCCGCCGATCCGGACGAACGAGGCACTTGAGCAGCAAATGGTTCAGACAGAACGCCAGGTCGAAGGCCGGGTCGCCGAACCACGCGCATTCGGCATCGAGCAATACCGGTCCCCTGGGGCCGACAAGAATGTTCTTCGGGCTCACGTCGCCGTGCACGAGCGCAGTCCGTATGCTCGCTGTACGCTGCGCCAGACAGCGCAGTCTCGATTCGAGTTCTGGATGACGTTTCGAGGTGGCGATGAGGTAAGGATCGAGCCTTAATGCCTGAAAATTTTCGAGCGTGTCGAACCTGTCGCACAACTCGATATCGTCGGCGCTGACCGCGTGCAGATGCCCGATCAGCCTTCCGACAGCGCGGGCCGTGTTGGGATCGACCTCGCCGTCCAGCAGTTGCTGCTTCCACACGGGATGCGCCGACGGCGCAAGAAACGACATGGCGAACACGCCGAGCTTCGCGTCGTGCGCGAGAGGAGTCGGCACGTTGTCGGGGCAGTGCCGTGCAGCAAATTGCATCCAGGCCCATTCATCGGCGTTGCGCGACACGGGGGCTTCCCAGCTCGCCGATACCTTCAGCGTGGACAGCGCGCGCTTGACGCACAGTGAGCCCGTGGCGAGATCGACACGCCATATGTCGGACGAGACGCCGCCGGTGAGGGGGTGCCAGGTGGCTGCTTCATCCTTGCGCGCGAGATCGTGCTCAACGAGAAACGCATCAAGCTGCGGGTCAGGGCTATTGGGTTGCATCATCACGAGTTCTTGGGAGTGGAACGGTTGAAAGCGGTTACGCTGCCGACAGATTGCATGGATTGCGTGGCGCCTCGCCGCGCAGTACCCGCACGACTTCTTCGGCCGCCCGTCGACGAAGCTCAAGCAGCGATGCGTCCGACGAAAACGCCACGTGGGGCGTCAACATGGCGCCACGCTGACGCAGCAGTTCGTCCGGAACGGCCGGCTCGGATTCGAGCACGTCGAGCGCCACGGCGGACAGTTGCCCGCTTTGCAGCGCTTCGATAACGGCATCTGTATCGACGATGCCGCCACGGCTCACGTTGATCAACAGGCTGCCACGCCGCATCCCCGCAATTCGCTCGCGGTTGATGAGGTGGTGCGTCCCGTCGGTGAGCGGCGTATGCACGATCACGATGTCGCTGTTGGCTAAAAGTTCGTCGAGGTCCACGGCTTCTACGCCCGCTACTGGCTCACGCAGGAAAGGGTCATGCGTCAGGAGCCGGCAGCCGAATGCGGCGAGCTTGCGGGCCGTGGCGCGGGCAATCCGGCCGAAGCCGACCAGTCCGCAAGTGAGCGCGCCTAACCGGCGAAGGCGGGCATCGGAAGGCGTCCAGCGCCCGGCGTGCACTTCGCGATCGAAAATCACCAGCCCGCGCGTCCACGCAAGCGCGAACCCGATCGCATGATCGGAGACTTCTTCGACGCAATAGTCCGGCACGTTCGTGACGAGGACGCCGCGGGCGGTGGCCGCGTCCACGGCGATGTTGTCGAGCCCTACGCCAAGCCTCGCAACGATCTTTAGCCGCGAAGAAGCCGCGACGGCTTCGGCCGACACCGATGCCCAGCACGTGAGAATCGCGGAAGGGAGATGCTCCCGGACCATCGCTTCAATGTCAGACGCAGGCAATGGAGCGGCCGGTCCGCTTACCAGCCGCATGCCGGCGGATTCGACGATCTCCCGCTCGACGCTGTCGTCGGGCCACGCGTAGTCGGTGAGGAAAACTGTATCGGTCATGGGATTGAACCTGATGTTGAATGGAATGCCGTTGTTCGGATGCCGGGGCAGGTCGTGTCACTCGTTGGTGGCCGGCGTGTCTCGCGCCCGCCCGCAAACCGTGCCAGATTGTACTAACGTTAGCACGACAGTTGAACAGTGCCAAGCCGGTGATTCGCCTGGGTGGCTTCGCTGAGCATGCCGGAATTCGGTATAAACCCTTGATTCATGCGGTCAAATAGCAGATTGACACGTGTAAAAACGGTAACTAGACTCAGTCCATCGATGCTAACGTTCGCGCTGAAGTGGCACACGATCACAAGCAGATCGAATGGCCCGTGTGGCAGTTCCAGTTGTCCGACAGCGAACGCCTGGTACGACAAGGAGGCAAGGAGGCGGCGTGCGTGCGAGAAAAAGACCTGATCTCCAGTCAGGCGACGCCCTTGTATGGCGCTCGAGGCCGCTCCTTGAAAACGCAGCATCCGCAGAACAACCTAAATATCACGACTGGCAGGAGACAACGAATGAAGAGGCTTCTTGTACCCGCAATTTGCGGCTGCATAGGTGTAGCAGCACATGCACAGAGTTCGGTCACGCTCTATGGACTGATCGACAATGGCGTGTCGTACGTCAGCAATCAGCGCACGGCGAGCGGTGCGGGTCGCAGCAACGTCTTTGCATCTTCGGGGAACATCGTCGGCAACCGTTGGGGGTTGACCGGTAGCGAGGATCTGGGCGGCGGCCTGCAAGCGATCTTCAAACTCGAAAACGGCTTTACGGGAACCAACGGCGGTCTCCAGCAGGGCGGGCGCCTGTTTGGCCGGCAAGCATGGGTCGGCGTGTCCAGTTCGTACGGCGCGCTCACGCTTGGCCGTCAGTATGACTCGGTGGTGGACTATCTTGCTCCACGAAGTCTCGCGCAGAGCTTCGTGGGTGGGCTCGAATTCATGCATCCGATGGACAACGACAACTTCGGAGACTTCTTCCGGCTCGACAATGCCGTCAAATACGCGAGCCCCGACATCAACGGCTTGAAGTTCGGCGGCTTGTACGCCTTCTCGAACAAGGCGGGTGATTTTGCGGACAATCGCGCGTTCAGTGCCGGCGCGACTTACAACCACGGTCCATTCACGGTGAGCGCGGCGTACATGCGCATCGACAATCCGGGAGACGGAGCGGCGGGCGCACTCGACGGTTCATCCACCTCGGGCGATGCCACGTTTCATGCGGGGCGCCAGCAGGTGTGGGGCGTCGGCGCCGCCTATGTGATTGGCCCGGCAACGCTGGGGCTCGTGTGGAGTCACTCGCATTATGACGACACGACGGCCGTGTATCGCGGCAGCACGCTTGCACCAGCTGCCACCAGATCGCCCACCGACCTCAGCTTCGACAACTACGAAGCGAATATCCGCTATCTGATTACGCCGGCATGGGTGGTGGCGGCGTCGTACACATTCACGGATGGGTCGTATTCCAACGCGTCCCTGCATGCGAAGCCACGCTGGAATCAATTCAATCTGATGACTTCGTACTCGCTGTCCAAACGCACCGACATCTACCTGATGGCTGAATATCAGCATGTGACCGGAGCGGCGGGGACGATCTTCAGTGGTGCGTTCATTGGGGGCAGTGGTGGACCTTCGTCGACGAACAGGCAGTTCCTCACGAGTGCGGGGCTGCGCGTCAAGTTTTGATTAACCGTCGCGGACGGATGGTTCTCGCCGCTCGCGCGAGCCATCCGTCCTGCACGCACTGTGACTGGATCGCCGAAGGCAAAAGACGCGTTCAATCCAGCCCCATGGTCTGCCGATATTGCTTTGCCTGGTCGGCAATCCATTCCCGAAACACCACCAATGCCGAATTGTCGGCTTTGCGCTCCGGATAAATCAGGTGATAGGAGCGAGCGCTCAGATACTCGTGCTTCGCCACCTGGATCAGGACGCCGCGCGTCAGTTCGTCCTCGATCAGCAGGCGCGGGATCAGAGCGATGCCGATGCCATGGATCGCCGCTTCGGCGAGCATGGAAAATAACTCGAACTTAGGGCCCGACATATCGCCTTCAATCTGCATGTCGCGCGATGCAAACCAGTCGCGCCATGCATACGGACGCGTGCTCTGCTGCAGAAGCGGATAACGTAGCCAATCTGCCGCTGTCAGCCGCGTGCGTGGCGCAATGAGCTGTGGACTGCACACGGCGATCAGACTTTCCCGCATCAGAAAGAGTCCTTCCGTTCCCGGCCATATCGCGGTGCCCGCGTGAATTGCCGCATCGAATTCGGTGTCATCGAAGAGAAACGGGCGTGTACGTGCCGTGAGATTGACGGTAATGTCCGAACGCTCGGCGATGAAACGCGGCAATCGGGGTAACAACCATTTCGTCGCGAACGTCGGCACCACGGCCAGTTCGAGCGTGCCGCCATGGCCGCCCTTGGCCATGAGTTCGAGCGTGTCCTGTTCCACTTCATCCAGACGCGACGCCACTTTCCGGCTGTAGATCAGCCCGGCCTCGGTCAGGCTCACGCCGCGGCGGTCGCGGCGAAAGAGCTTCACGCCCACGAAGTCTTCAAGAGAACCAATCTGCCGACAAATCGCGCTTTGCGTGACCGCGAGTTCGTCAGCGGCTTTGGTGAAGCTCTGATGGCGTGCGGCCGTTTCGAACGCGGACAGCGCTGCTGTCGAAGGAATTTTTCTGCGCATGCTCGTGACTCGCCGGGTGGTCGCTGACCTGTGCGATTTTCGCACAGGTCAGTGCGAACAAATCGTTTGTGGCGCCGCAACGGTACCGATAGATTTGCGACATGACAGTTTTTCTGGCGAGCCTGAAATGAGCTTACAGCACAAGTCGACGTCGTTTCAATGGGATGATCCGTTGCTTTTGGACCAGCAGTTGACGGAGGAGGAGCGCCTCGTGCGCGAATCGGCCTATACGTATTGCCAGGAACGTCTTGCACCGCGTGTGCTCGAAGCCTTTCGTCGGGAGTCCACCGATCCGGCCATCTTTCGCGAGATGGGCGAGCTCGGCTTGCTCGGCGCGACAATCCCCGAAGCATACGGCGGCGCCGGCCTCAACTACGTTTGCTACGGACTCGTCGCGTGCGAAGTGGAGCGCGTCGATTCGGGCTACCGTTCGATGATGAGCGTGCAATCGTCGCTCGTCATGGTGCCCATCAACGAGTTCGGCAATGAAGCGACGCGGCAGAAATACCTGCCCAAACTCGCGAGAGGCGAATGGATCGGCTGCTTCGGTTTGACCGAGCCGAATCACGGTTCCGATCCGGGCAGCATGATGACTCGTGCGAAAAAGGTCGACGGCGGATATCTGCTGACGGGCAGCAAGATGTGGATCACGAACAGCCCGATCGCCGATGTGTTCGTCGTGTGGGCGAAAGACGATGAAGGCGCGATCCGCGGCTTCGTGCTGGAGAAGGGCTGGAAGGGACTTTCGGCGCCCGCTATTCACGGCAAGGTCGGCTTGCGCGCGTCGATCACGGGCGAGATCGTGATGGATGACGTGTTCTGCGCGGAAGAGAACGCGTTTCCCGAAGTGCGCGGTCTGAAGGGGCCGTTCACCTGCCTGAACAGCGCGCGTTACGGTATTGCCTGGGGCGCGTTGGGCGCGGCGGAAGACTGCTGGCATCGTGCGCGTCAGTATGTTCTCGATCGCAAGCAATTCGGCAGGCCGCTTGCAGCGAACCAGTTGGTCCAAAAGAAGCTCGCGGATATGCAGACGGAAATCACGCTGGGTTTGCAGGGATGTTTGCGCCTCGGCCGCATGAAGGACGAAGGCACGGCCGCTGTCGAGATCACCTCCATCATGAAGCGCAACTCATGTGGCAAGGCGCTCGATATCGCGCGTGTCGCGCGTGACATGCTCGGCGGCAATGGCATTAGCGACGAGTTCGGCATTGCGCGTCATCTCGTGAATCTCGAAGTGGTCAACACCTACGAAGGCACGCACGACATTCACGCGCTGATCCTCGGCCGCGCCATCACCGGCATCGCAGCTTTCTGACCGGTCATGAACGAGACTTTTCAACAAGGGGCGCTCGAGGGGCTGCGAGTACTCGATCTTTCGCGCGTGCTGGCCGGTCCCTGGGCGAGCCAATTGCTGGCCGACCTCGGCGCGGACGTGGTCAAGGTCGAACGGCCCGGCAAGGGCGACGATACGCGCGCCTGGGGGCCGCCTTGGCTGAAAGATGCCGACGATGAATCGACGGGTGAGTCCGCCTACTACCTGTGCGCAAATCGCAACAAGCGGTCCATCACGATCGATCTGAGCCAGCCGGACGGACAGTGTCTTGTGAAGCAACTGGCCGGCAAGGCAGACGTGCTGATCGAGAATTTCAAGGTCGGTGGGCTCAGCCAGTATGGTCTGGATTACGAGAGCCTGAAGGAACTGAATCCTCGATTGATCTACTGCTCGATAACAGGATTTGGCCAGACTGGACCCTATGCCGCGCGTGCCGGTTATGACTTCCTGATCCAGGGGATGGGCGGCCTCATGAGCCTCACCGGGCGCGCGGACGGCGCGGAAGGCGAAGGTCCGTTGAAGGTCGGCGTCGCGCTGACGGACGTCATGACAGGGCTGTATGCGACCGTGGCGATTCTCGCCGCACTCGCTCGACGCGAGCGGTCCGGCGAAGGACAGCACATTGACCTTGCGCTGCTGGATGTGCAGATTGCCTGCCTTGCGAATCAGGCGGCGAATTACCTCGTCGGCGGCGTGATACCTCGGCGTATAGGAAATGCGCATCCGAACATCGTCCCTTACCAGGATTTTCCCACTGCTGACGGGTACATGATCGTCGCGGTCGGCAACGACAGTCAGTTCGCGAGTCTGTGCACGGCACTGGGAAAACTGGAATGGAGCAGTGACCAGCGCTTCTCGACCAATCCGCAGCGGGTGAAGAACAGGGACGAACTCGTCGCGATGATCCGCGGCGCTACCGTGTGCCGTCCGACGAAGGAGTGGATCGCCGTGATGGAAGCAGCAGGCGTGCCATGTGGTCCGATCAACGATCTCGAAGACGTGTTCTCGGACCCACACGTTCAAGCCCGCAACGTGCGCATTGAAATGCCGCATCCGTTGGCGAAGCAGGTGGCGCTGGTCGCGAATCCGATCCACATGTCGGAGTCGCCTGTGCAATACCGTCAATCTCCGCCGACGTTGGGCCAGCACACGAGTGAGGTGCTTCGGGATTGGCTCGAGATGGGCGAAGTGGATATCGACGATTTGCGCCGCACGAAGCTTCTGTAGTTGCCCGCGCATTCCGTTACTCAAGGCAGTGGCGGCGTAGTCAGATTGGAGCATTGATAAATGAATCTCCCCGAAATGAGCGGCCTGCGCGAGTCGATGGAATCCGACATCGTGATCGTCGGCGGCGGCCCGGCCGGGCTGTCCGCGGCGATCCGCCTGAAGCAGCTGGCGGCGGAACAAGGCGCTGAAATTGGCGTGTGCGTACTGGAAAAAGGCTCGGAGATCGGGGCACATATCCTGTCGGGTGCCGTGATGGACCCGCGCGCGTTGAATGAACTGATTCCGGACTGGAAGGAAAGAGGCGCGCCGCTCGATGTCGAGGTGACTGAAGACCGCTTTCTGTTTTTGTCGGAAACGGGTGCGAAGGCTGTGCCGACGTGGGCGCTGCCGGATAACTTCAAGAACCACGGCAACTATGTGGTCAGCCTCGCCAGCGTCACGCGCTGGCTCGGTCAACAGGCGGAAGCCGCGGGCGTCGAGATTTTCCCCGGCTTTCCGGCTGCTGAAGTGTTGTACAACGACGATGGCTCCGTTAAAGGCGTCGCAACCGGCAACCTCGGCATCGGCAAGGACGGCCAGCCGACCGAGAATTTCCAGCTCGGCATGGAATTGCACGCGAAGTACACGCTCTTCTGCGAAGGTGCGCGCGGGCACCTCGGCCGTCAACTGAACGAGAAGTTCAAGCTGCGCGACGGCGTCGATCCGCAGGTCTACGGGATCGGCATCAAGGAACTGTGGGAAATCGATCCGGGCAAGCACAAGCCGGGTCTGGTGATGCATACGGCCGGCTGGCCGCTGGAAAACGACACGTACGGCGGCTCGTTCCTCTATCACCTGGACAACAATCAGGTGGTGGTCGGCTTCGTGGTCGGCCTCGGCTACACGAATCCGTATCTCTCGCCCTTCGAGGAATTCCAGCGCTACAAGACGCATCCGGCGATCCGCAACTTCCTGGAAGGCGGCAAGCGCGTGTCGTACGGCGCGCGCGCGATTACCACCGGCGGCCTGATGTCGCTGCCGAAACTGATGTTCCCGGGTGGCGCGCTCGTGGGCGATGATGCAGGCTTTCTGAACGCATCGCGGATCAAGGGTTCGCACGCGGCGATCAAGACCGGCATGCTCGCCGCTGAGGCCGCGTTCGACGCCGTGCAAGCCGGCCGCCAGTCCGACGAACTCACGGCTTACCCCGAGAGCTTCAAGACGTCCTGGCTGCACACAGAACTCCACAAAGCCCGCAATTTCAAGCAGTGGATGAGCAAGGGCCTGTACCTCGGCACGTTGATGGTCGGCATCGAGCAGAAGCTGTTCGGCGGCAATGTGCCGTGGACGCTGCATCATCAGCATTCCGATCACGAGATGCTCAAGCCGGCTTCGCAATGCAAGCCGATTGAGTATCCGAAGCCGGACAGCAAGCTGACGTTCGACCGTTTGTCGTCGGTGTTCATCTCGAACACGAATCATGAAGAGAACCAGCCCGCGCACCTGACGCTGAAAGACCCGTCAGTGCCCGTCACGGTGAATCTGCAAACATACGCGGGACCTGAAGCGAGATTCTGTCCGGCAGGCGTCTACGAATTCATCAAAGACGCAGAAGACCAACACCGCCTGCAGATCAACGCGCAAAACTGCGTGCACTGCAAGACCTGCGATATCAAGGACCCGATGCAGAACATCGTGTGGGCCACGCCCGAAGGCGGCGGGGGTCCGAACTATCCGAACATGTGACTGAAGATCGATATGCAAACAATTGGAATCGTAGGTGCAGGGCAGATGGGGAGCGGCATCGCGCTGGTTTGTGCAACAGCCGGCCTGAACGTCATCCTCGCCGATCTCGATGAACGTGCGGTGAACCGCAGTATCGAACGCATTTCGGCGAATCTTGCGCGGATGGTATCGAAGGAGAAAACGACTTCACTCGAAGCAGCGGCAGCGCTGGAACGCATCAAGGGAAGCACAGCGTTGACTGAACTCGTCGAATGCGACTTTGTGATCGAAGCCGCGACGGAAAATGTTCAGGTCAAAGAGGAGGTTCTCAGGAAGCTGGATGCCATCGTCGCGCCGGGTGCGATCATCGCGACCAATACTTCATCGGTATCCGTCACGAGACTCGGCGCGACACTCAATGACCCGAGCCGCTTTACGGGAATGCACTTTTTCAACCCTGTTCCGTTGATGGCGCTCGTCGAAGTAATCCGCGGCCTCCAGACGAGCGACGCCACATTCGATGCAACCGTCGCCCTCGCTAAACATATCGGGAAGACCGCGATTTGCGTGAAGAATTCTCCGGGCTTCGTGGTCAATCGCATTCTGATACCGATGATCAATGAGGCCATCTTCGTGCTGCAGGAAGGTCACGCGCGTGCCGAAGAAATCGACGAGGGCATGAAGCTGGGCGCCAATCATCCGATCGGACCGCTGGCGCTCGCGGACCTCATCGGACTCGATACGATGCTCGCGATCATGAACGTCTTGTGCCGGGACTTCAACGATTCTAAGTATCGTCCGGCGCCGTTGCTCAAAGAAATGGTGGACGCGGGCTACCTTGGACGAAAGAGTGGGCAGGGCTTTTATACTTATCCTTAATGCTGAGGACGAAACATCTTGAAGATCATTGTCGCTGTGAAGAGAGTAGTGGACTTCAATGTGAAGGTCCGCGTGAAGTCGGACAACACGGGTGTCGACATTGCGAATGTGAAGATGTCGATGAATCCGTTCGACGAGATCGCCGTCGAAGAGGCCGTGCGTTTGAAGGAAGCGGGCGTGGCCAGCGAAGTCATTGCGGTTTCGTGCGGTGTCGCGCAATGTCAGGAGACGCTGCGAACCGCCTTGGCTATCGGAGCGGATCGCGCGGTTCTAGTTGAAACGGCCGAGGAACTGCAGCCGCTCGCGGTAGCGAAGCTGCTCAAGGCGTTGGTCGACAGGGAACAGCCGCAGTTGATCATCCTCGGCAAACAGGCCATCGACGACGACTCGAACCAGACCGGGCAGATGCTGGCTGCTTTGGCTGGGTTGCCGCAAGCGACGTTTGCTTCGAAGGTCGTTGTTGCTGACGGCAAGGCAACGGTCTCGCGGGAAGTGGATGGCGGTGCAGAAGCGCTGTCGCTGAAGTTACCCGCTGTTGTCACGACCGATCTGCGCCTCAATGAGCCGCGTTATGTGACGCTGCCGAACATCATGAAGGCGAAGAAGAAGCCGCTGGAAACCGTGAAGCCCGAAGATCTGGGCGTCGACGTGACGCCGCGTCTGAAGACCCTGAAAGTCAGCGAGCCGGCCAAGCGCAGCGCTGGTGTGAAGGTGCCGGACGTGAAGACGCTGGTGGAGAAGCTGAAGACCGAGGCCAAGGTGCTTTGATCGCGACCATCACGACCATCGCAGACTTGCGGAGACAAGAGAAATGACGATTCTGGTAATTGCTGAACACGGCACCCCGACGACCGAAGGAAGCCCCCGTTGGGAGGAAATCCCCTCGAGGGACAACACGTCGATCAAGGCCACGACGCTGAACACAGTCGCTGCTGCGAAGAAGATCTGTGACGATATTCACGTGCTGATCGCGGGTCATCACGCGCAAGCTGCGGCTGAAGCGGCAGCGAAGGTCGCGGGCGTATCGAAGGTGCTGCTGGCGGAGGCGCCGCAACTGGCCGAAGGTCTTGCGGAAAACGTCGAGGCGACGGTGCTGACGCTTGTGCAAGACCCGGCAAAGGACTACTCCCACATCCTTGCGCCGGCGACCGCATACGGCAGGAACATCGCACCGCGTATCGCCGCGAAGCTCGACGTCGCGCAGATCAGCGACATCACCGCTGTTCATTCAGCCGACACGTTCGAGCGCCCGATCTACGCGGGCAATGCAATCGCGATCGTGCAATCGCAAGACGCGATCAAAGTCATCACGGTGCGTGCAACGGGCTTCGACCCGGTCGCAGCGGAAGGCGGCAGCGCAGTGGTCGAGAAGGTCGAGGCCGCGCCGGACGCAGGCATCTCGCAGTTGGTCAGCCGTGAAGTGACGAAGCTGGACCGGCCGGAATTGACGTCGGCGAACATCATCGTCTCGGGTGGCCGCGGTTTGGGTAGCGGCGAAAACTATACGCAAGTGCTCGAGCCGCTGGCGGACACGCTCGGCGCAGCAATGGGCGCGTCGCGCGCGGCCGTCGACGCGGGCTATGTGCCGAATGACTACCAGGTCGGGCAGACCGGCAAGATCGTCGCGCCGCAGTTGTACGTCGCGGTCGGCATTTCGGGTGCAATCCAGCACCTTGCGGGCATGAAGGATTCGAAGGTGATCGTCGCGATCAACAAGGATCCGGAAGCGCCGATCTTCAGCGTCGCCGACTATGGCCTCGTCGACGATCTGTTCACGTCGGTGCCCGAACTTGTCGAGCGTATTTCCCAGGATCAACGTTAGACGCAATCGTGATGGCGACCCGTCAAGCCGTGGCTCCGCGCAGCGAACCACGTGCCGATGTCTTCGCCGGCGGTCCCGGTTTGCGCGTGCTGCCTCGCACGATGAGTGTCGCCGGCGAGATCGATGTATACGGCGAAGCGGTGGCCGAATTCTGGCGGGCGTGATGGACGAACCAGAGCCCGCATGCGGTCGCCAGGTCGTGTACGGGAAGTCCCACCGTGGTCAGTCCCGGTCCCCACCATCGGAAGCCGAGTTCGTCGCCGAATCCGACGACCGACAGGTCATCCGGAACCCGCACTCCTTGAGTCAACAGTTCTTCCAGGACGCCCTGGGTCATCTGGACCGAACCCGCCACAATCGCCGTCGGAGGCTTGGGCAACGACAGCAGGCGGCGGGTTGCGTTAGCGCCGAAGTCGACCTCGCCCGGCGCGCCGAGTTGCACAAGGGCGGGTTCCCCTGATTCAACGCCGGTCAGCGCCTTGTGATAACCCTTCAGGCGAGCGGAACCGGTAGGCAGATCGTCGGTGCCGCCGATATAGCCGATTCGGCGATGACCGAGCTGCACGAGGTGACTGGTCGCTTCGAAGATGGCCTGCGTATCGTCGATTCCGAACCACTGATCGCCGATCGCGGCATGCCTGCGCAGAAGCTGCACGTGCGGCGCCAGTTTGAGCAAGCGGACCGTTTCCCGATGAGGCTTCGCGGTCGGCACAATGATGATCCCCGCGACATTCGCGCTGGCCAGCTCACGAACGCTCTGCAACTCGACCATCCGGTCATCGTCGGTTTCGGACAGCGCCAACTGATAGCCTGCTGCCTGCAGGCATTTCGACAGAGCATGGGCGATGGTCGCGTAGAAGCCGTTCCTGATGTCTGGCAGGACGAGACCGACGAGATTGCTCGAGACGCCTCGCATCATGCGTGCAGCGAGGTTGGCCACGTAACCCATTTCATCCGCGACCTGAGTCACTTTCTGTTTGGTGGCGGCGCTGATCCGCGGGTCGTCGGCAAGCGCCCGTCCTACCGTCGACGGAGAGACCTGCAGGCGAGCGGCGATGTCTTTGATGGTGACCATTGAGTTATCCGTAAAGGCTTTTTTATAACGATAGCACAAGGCTTTACGTCGTATTGGCCGAGCGCTGTTTCATTCGTCTAACCTGCGTCCCGAAGCGGTATTGGCTGCGGCTTGCGGCTGTCGACCACCTGTCACACCGAAGCGAAGCCGAAACGATCCAATGATCCACTGCATTTTTGTCCGAACTTTCCAGATTTTGATGCTAACGTGAGCGCGGTTGCATAGCTAGATTTATTTGACGCCTCGGAAAAGCACAATTATCATTGTGCTAACGTTAGCGCAATGAATGAATCGAAGCGCGCGAGCAGCCGCGGTAGCTAGCGTCGAAGTCCTGTCGCAATTGACCGGCTATGCGGGGAGAGGAGGCAGAAGCAATGTTTGAAGAAGGATCCTTGCGGTTCCATGTCGAGAAGTGGTTTGGGCGAACCGCCATTTCGTCATTGGAAGTGAGCCGCGTCAGGCCTGCGAAGCTGGGACGAAATAGATGTGTCCAGGTAGTGTCGTCGCAATCGGACAGCCGCGTGACGATATTTTTCTTCCAGCACGGCGACGGCAGATGGAGCGTCTTCCCGCCGGCACCCCGACGCGCAACGCTGACGATTTCAAACCACTAGCGACGCGCAGCACTGAATGTTGTTCCTGTTTCGCGGCCTGCATCGACAGGACCGGCGACTTAATAAATGCAATATAAGGAGACACCACGATGAATGCCCCTCGACATGACGTTCGCTATGAACGCGGGACACTTGCTCTGCTCGGCATAGGATTTGGACTGGTCGGCTTCGATCGGTGGCTGCTCGCTCCGCTGTTTCCGCACATCATGCGCGACCTGGGGCTCAACTATTCGCAACTGGGCAGCCTCGTGGGAATACTGGGCGTCGCATGGGGGCTCTGGTCGATCGCAATGGGACCGCTTGCAGACCGCATCGGCCGAAAGAAGATTCTTGTGACGACGATGATCGCGTTCTCTGTGTTGTCGAGTCTTTCCGGATTGGCGACGGGCTTTATCAGCCTGCTGCTGTTACGGGCCGCGATGGGCGTCGCCGAGGGCGCATTCACGCCAGCGAGCATCGCCGCGAATAGCGAGGCTTCGCTGCCGGCACGTCGCGGACTGAATCAGGGCATACAGATCAGCATGATCCCTTTGATGGGTCTCGGCTTCGCGCCTATCGTCGCCACGCAATTGCTTCAAGTCGTTCCGAACTGGCATTGGGTGTTTACGCTCTCGGCCGTGCCCGGTTTCATCGTCGCAGTGCTGATCTGGCGCCACGTGCGTGATCGCGATACGTCCGCGGTCCACACGTCGCATGAACCCGTCGATCGGCCGCGCTGGACCGCGCTCTTTGCGAGCCGGAACGTCACCGTCGCGACCATTGCCATTCTGTGTGCGATGAGCGGGATATTCGTGATTGGCGCGATGGTGCCGACGTATCTGGTGTCCGTTGTCCATCTCGACATGCGAAGCATGGGGTTCGTCGCGTCGGCAGTCGGGTTTGGCGGCTTTATTGGGTGCTTTGCGCTTGCGGGCCTCTCGGACTTCATCGGCCGCCGGCCCACGGCGTTGATCGGATTCATCTGTGCGGCCGCTCTCTTGTATCTGTTTTCGTGCGCGGGTCCCAATCCGATGATGCTGTTCGTTCTGCTGTTTGGTGTCGCAATGTTCTCGATGGGTCTGCTGAGCCTGCTCAGTGGTCCCATTGCGACGGAAGCGGCTCCTGTCGGGCTCATCGCGTCGACGATCGGTTTCGTGTCGGGTGTGGGCGAGACGTTTGGCGGCGGAGTCGCGCCCGTTATTGCAGGTTTCATCGCCCAGCACTTCGGCCTTGCACGCACGCTCGATTTCGCGCTTTACAGTCTGGTCACGGGAGCAGTGGTCGCGTTCTTCCTCGTCGAAACTGCGCCGCGCAAGCGCCGTGATAGAGCGGCACTGACGCAGCCGGCAGCGGACAGCATTGGCGGCGTCATCGCGGGTAACGGCGACGCATGAGCTCACGTTCGCAACAGGCACCTGCGCTCGCTACCACCAAAACGACTATTGCCATGCTCCCAGTACTTGTCAACGTTTCATCTGCTCATTGCAAGCCGTTTCCCGCTTTGTCAACTGAAACGCATGCACTTGCATTGGCCTATTGGGCGTCGATGGGTTTGCGCGGGACGGACTGCATCGAGACCTTCTTGCGCGAGTGGGACGCAAACGTGGCTTTGCTAAAACAGATATCGGACGATCCCGCGACTGCTGACGCAATCGTCAAACATGGCGTGCCGCTTTCGAGCTTTCGAATGCACGCTCCAGTTGCACCTCGCCAGGTCTATTGCACGATCGGCAATTACCGTAGCCAACTGCTGCAAGCCGCTCTCGATGCGGACGATGGACCGGATGGTCCCGGCGCCGCCGGCCGCTGCAATGCTTTGCTGAATTCCATTGAAGCGCGACGCCGCGATGGCGCTCCATACATTTGCCTGAAAGGTCCCGCCTGCGTTTCAGGGTCAAATGATTCGCTGCCTGTTTCACGCGATCTAAAGACACTCGACTGGGAAGTGGAGATTGGTGTCGTGATCGGCAAAAGCGCGGCAGATGTCCGCGCTGAAGACGCGCTCGACTGTATCGCGGGCTATTGCATCGTCAATGACATTACCTTGCGCGAGCGGGTATTTCGTCAGGATGCGCCGGCGTTGGGCACGGACTGGCTGCAATCGAAATCACGGCCGGGCTGGCTCCCCGCCGGACCGTGGATGGTTCCGGCATGGAATATCGCCGATGCGTCACAACTGAGGTTATGGCTTCGTTTGAACGGATCCGCCATGCAGGACGGAGTGGCCGGCGACATGATCTTCAGTATCGGCGAGCAGATTGCCTATCTTTCGAACTTCACGCGGCTCGAGCCGGGCGACCTGATTTGCACCGGCACGCCGGCCGGCCTTGGCAGTCACTATGGACGCTACTTGCGCCCCGGTGATGTTGTCGAAGCGGGCATCGATGGTCTCGGCTCGCAGCGCGTGACATGCATCGAATAATCAAACGCTGGATCAACGCGTAATGAGGAAAACAGGTTTGGAGTATTCCGAACCTGGGACTTCGTAGTTTGCTGAAACCAACAACGTAGATTTCAAAGAGGAGATCATCGTGCATCAATGTTCACGACAATGGGTCGCAGCGTTGCTCATATCGGCCATGCCGCTTGTGGCGGCAGCACAGGGAGTGGCGGCGAGCGCGCCCGTACCGTCGCAGCCGGATACAACGGCGGCCTCGGCGAGTAACGCCGACAGCAAGGCACAGAAGCAGGCGCTCAAGGCGCAGCGCAAGGCCGAGAGAAAGCAGGCGCGTCAGGTGAGGAATGCCGAACTCCAGAACCTTCAGCGCAACGGCTATGGGCCGCAGGCAGCGCCTGAGCAATATCCCGAGAACCTGCTGAATGCGGAGCGCAAGTCGGCGCCTCAGAATGCGGCCCCCGCAGTGCCAGCATCTTCCAATTGATCGCCTCGGTCGGACGAAGCATAAAGGAGTTGAAAATGGAGAGGAGACAATACACGTCCATCGCGAAGATCCTCCATTGGACGATGGCCGCAGTGATCATCTGCGCATGGATTGCAGGGTACTACTCCAGCACGCTGAGCCTTCCGCAGAAGATTCAAACCGACAGCATCATGCTGCACAAGTCGATTGCGACGATCACGCTGTTCCTGCTGGCGGCGCGGATTCCGTGGCGGCTCATGCACGGCGCGCCCGAGGCTTCGTGCGGGGTGCCGTCGCTGGAGCGCGCCGCAGCACGTGTTGGGCACTTGCTTCTCTACCTGTGCATGCTTGCGCTGCCGTTGTCGGGATGGCTCTGGAGTTCGGCGGCGGGATTCAAAATTCCGGTGGCCGGCCTGTTCTTCTTGCCGCCATTGATGGACAAGACGCCCGCGCTCGCACCCGTCTTCAAACAGGTGCACATCTACCTCGCATACGCCATCGCTATTCTGGTTTGCGGACACGTATTGATGGCGCTGAAGCACTACTTTGTCGACCGCAGCGATTCTCTCGAGTCGATGCTGCCGTCCTGCCTGGTCCGCCGGCGCGATGACGGTGAACGAAAGGAACAATCTCCAGCGAGCTAGTGTCTTGAGTTAAAAATTGGGCAGGCGTTGCAGGTGCGGGACAAACCGGGCGGAGTAACGAGTACGGTGCGCCGTGCGGTCATGGTCCGCAATGCAACATCTTTTTCGGGCGCTGATCGTTGGTGGGCATTCGTTGAGGACCGCGCAATGCAGCGCTCGCGTGCGCCCGAATCTGCGGGTGCGTCAGCCGTCAGACTGGCGTACCCGCGCTTTCGCCGCCAACGATAACCACGGTTCCGGCATCAGCAGCACTTTCGTCTATTCAGCTGAATCACACTTCCCCAAACGCGCGTCGGCGGATCAGCCAGTCGAGGGAGAATCGACCCGGTCCGCGGGCAAGCAGCACAAGCAGCATAGCCGCCCACTGGATGTGGGTAGGCCACGCCTGCGGGTACACGAAGACTTCGATGATCGTGGTCATGCCCAGCAGGACGGCGGCTGCCGGCCGCGTCAGCAAGCCGAGGACGAGCAGCACGGGCGTTGAGAGTTCGACGGACACGCCCATGTAAGCCGCGAGTTCCGGTGGCAGGAGCGGCAGTCGATACTCATCGCGAAACAACGCGACGGCCGTGTCCCAGCTGGCAAGCTTGACCATCGCCGAACTCCAGAACACTTTCGCGAGCGCGAGCCTTAACGGGATGGCGAGCAACGAGTAAGGAATGCCATCCAGCCAGTGAACGGCATGCCTGCATAACGTCACGATGGGCCCGTTCGCCCGCAATGTGGTCTGTTGCATCATGTCACTCCTTCCGTCCGTGCGCGGCGTCGCCGGAAACGCTCAGGCTGAACCCCGCGCAACACCCGCGCGCGAGCAGATCGGCCAGCGCGATCGTCGCATTGATATCGGGTGTTCCCGCCAGCGCGCGCCCCAGTGGACACCCGGAGAAAAGTGCGTCAGTAAATTTCCATACCCCCTCATCCAGTCGGGAAACCTCGACGCCGGACTCGCCACGTTGCACGATGAGCCAGACCGGACCGGTTGACGGGTCAACGGCCTCCAGCGCCGCATCGTTGTCATCCAGCACGGCGTGCCAGATCACGTCGGCGGGAAACTGCGCGCTGACGAGACTGACGGACGGATGTGGCGTGAAACAGATCCGCTCATGGTCGGCGGGCTCGACCGCATCCAGCGTTGTAACTGTCAACGCGGGTACGTCGGGAGCGTGAACGGCGCGGGTTACCGCCCATTCGAGACGCCCCACGTCGGCAAGATACGGCACCGAGGCGGCCGGGGGAAACTGTCCCAGAAAGCTGGCAAAATCGCCGCCGAACTCGTCAAGGTAGCTGCTGCGCGGCGGCTGCCGCGCAATGAACTCACGGGCCGCAGCATCGAAGAATGCCGTGCCGACGAGGCGGTCGACCGCCGGATAGGACAGACGCAGTGCCCTGACCAACGTGCTCGTAAACGTGTTCCGGTAGACCGACAGGCGCCCCTGCGGCGCGATGTCGCCGGCCACGATAGACGCGACGGCGTCGCTGTCATCGTGATCGACGATCGCGCGTCGTACGGCATCCTGCAGGTCACGTAGGGATGGCATGGTCGCTCCGGTTCCGCCAATGCGAGAGATGCCGGTCAGCTTGCGCGGCTTCGGCGAGCAGTACGTCCAGCGGCGGGATGTTGGTGTCCCACTCGATTAACGTCGGAACCGGACCCAGGCGGGCCAGCGCTTCCTCATAGAGGTCCCAGACGGCCGGAGCGACCCGTGAGCCATGGTCGTCGATCCGCAGTGTGGCGCCGGACTCGAGCGTCGTCACGGAGTGGCCCGCCAGATGTATCTCGCCAATCGCCGCCGACGGCAATGCCCGCAGATAGGCCGACGCATCCCAGCCGTGATTCTGGGCGCTCACGTAAATGTTGTTGACGTCGCACAGGATCCCGCAGCCGGTACGCGCCGCGACGCTCGACAGGAACTCCCATTCGGGAATCGTCGAATGCGCGAATTGCAGGTAGGTCGACGGATTCTCGATGAGGATTTGCCGCCTCAACCGCGCCTGGGTCTGGTCGACGTGACGGCAGACGATGTTGAGCGCCTCCTCAGTCATCGGCAAAGGCAACAGATCTGCGAGATACGTTTGCCCGATGACGCTCCAGGAAAGATGCTCCGAAATCAGGTGTGGCTCGATCCGCGCGACGGCGCGCGCAAGCCGGTCGAGATGGGCGGCGTCCAGTCCGTCCGCGCTGCCAAGCGACAGCCCGACGCCGTGCAGCGACACCGGATAGTCGCAGCGCAATGCGTCCAGATAGCGCAGCGGCGTGCCGCCGCCCATGTAGTTCTCCGTGTGGACCTCGAACCATCCGACCGGCGGACGCATGTCGACGAACACCTGATGGTGTGGGAAACGCAGCCCGATCCCGGCCGAGGGCGGGATCGGGGTACGGCCTGCCGTCCGCTGGGCGGCAGAGGGGTTCACGACCGCGTCCATGGCCGGTCACGCGGGCTTCAGGTTCCCGCCCGCAATCTTGCCGCAGACCCCCGCGGGCAACAGCACGAACGATTTCGTGTCGTGCGCCTGGGTTGCCTGTCCGGCGCAGGAGTGGGCTCCTTCTGCACAATCGTTCTTGGCGACCGCGTTGATGCCGTAACACTTTTCCAGATGGTTCTTCATCATTTTGTCCATGTTTTCTTTCACGATCGGCGGTGCATTCGACATGTCCTTCATGCCCTGTGCGTTGGCCGCAACGCCCTGCATGACGAGCGCAAGTCCCATAGCCGTGGACAGCGCGGTGGTGGCGAGAAGTCGATTGTTCATGGCAAGTCTCCTGGTCTGAACGGCCTCGACGCGAGACCGACACCCAATACTTCGTCGGACACGGCAAAAAGGTTACATGCCGGACAGGCACGAATCCGGTCGTTGCCCGCAGCGCAGATCAGATCAGGCGATGCACACCTCGGGCAGGTATCAGAAAACGCTGGCACGAGGTGAGGATCGTCGTGAAAAGCGCAACGCTGCCAAATTGCCAGATGATTACCATCAAAGCCGCATCCTCGGCATGGAACAAACGCAGTGCCACGTTGGCGAGTGCCGCCGCAGCGAGGCTTCCCCACAGCACGGGCGCAGCGTTCAGGCGGGCGCCGCGCCGGATCGCGATCACGATAGCCAGCGCCGGTATCGCTCCGGTCAGGGCGATACCCGGCAAGCACATCCAGTCGGCACGAAACACCATTCCGCTTGCGCCGAAACGCACCCATTCGTCCCAGCACTGGTGCCCGAGGCTCAGCATCCAGAAGATCAGCGGGATGCCCGGTGCCCACAACTTCCAGCGTGGCGCACCGGGCACGCATCCGACGAGCGCGGCCCACCCGGCCACGAACGCAGTGACGACTGCGGCCACTTGCTCGGCAAGGTAGGTCGGCTCCGCAAGTTTCGCCGCGAGATCCGGGCGCGTCCGTGCCATGGCGACCGCGACTGCCGCGGCCGGGACCGATGCTGCGAGCCATGCCAGCAGGCGCCAAACGGGCGGCAGCAGCCGACGGACCGGTTTGAGATCCGCGACGAGGGCTGCAATGAGTTCATGGGTATCCATATCACCTGGGTGCGCCGAGCATGGCGCGCAGAGCCTTCAGCGCGCCATGCGTCGCCACTTTGAGCGCCGCGGTGCTGATCCCGGTCGCGGCAGATCCTTCCTTGAGGGACATCGCTTTCTGCTTGAGCAGCTCGATTGCCTGACGCTGGCCCGGCGGAAGCTCCGCGATCGCTTTTCGCAGCGCTTCGCTGTCTGCTGAAGACTCGTATTCCATATTCGTTGCTTCGGCCGAAAAGGTTACATCGAGCGTATCAACGGAAATTTCGCGTCGACCCGTGCGCGCCCGTCGCCTCACGCCGTCAGCGGTTCGACGTTGCAACAGGGTCAGCAGTGGCACGGAGTAACCTCATACACGAGACCCCACGGGGACCACAGATTGTGTCCTGTCGCTATAACCGGCCTAAACTGGAATCAGCAACAAACGGGACACCGGTTCACGGCCGCTCACACCGGAAGCGCGGGTCGGTGCCAACGCACCATGAGCACGAAGTCTTGCCAGAAGATCAACCCGCCATGCGGCAGGCAGACGGCGCGCATTGATCTGCACGGCGCTCAGGCGGAAGACCCGGACAGCATTGCCGCGGGCAGCCCGTATGGCCGGTATCGTGCCGGGCCGCTGCGGGAGCCCGGCACATGGCGAGCCTTCGGACTGTCGGTGACGCTGCATGCCGCGCTATTGGCGTTGCTGGTCTCCGGGATGCACTGGCCTCGGGACACTCCCGCCGCTGCGGGTGTGGCGATTGCGGTGGCAACCGGACGGATCGCCGCCTCGCCGGTTGCCGCGCCGGCACCGCGCATCGAGAACCACCCGCCCACGTCGCCTGTCATGACCCTGGCTGCGCGACCCGGAGGCGGCGACGAACACACGGCTGTCGAGCCGCCTCGTAGCGGCACTGCGAAGCCGCGCCGCGCACACGGCGAAGCGTCGCTAACCGCGCATTCCACCCGCGCGCGACAGACACACATGGCGGTGGTGCAGGAAATCGAACCACCCTCGGGCAGGTCGGCGGAACTGGAGCGTGAAGCGCGGCTGGCTGCGTTGCAGAGCCTCGCCGCAACGCCTGCTTCCCGGGCGGGGGCGCCGCAGACAGATGCCGGCGCTGAGGTATCGCCGGGTTACGCCGATATCGTGGCACGTCGCGTACGCGCCAACGTCGTTGCGCCGTTCGCTATCGAGGGCAATCCGTCTGCGGTAATTGCTGTCACGTGCGCACCCGACGGAGCGCTGCTCAGTGCCACGGTGCGACGCTCGAGCGGCGATCCGCAGTGGGACCGCGCAGCGCTCACCGCTGTGGAAAGATCCGATCCGATGCCAAGGGACGTCGATGGCACGACGCCGGCGAAGTTTCTGATTACGTTTCAGGCCAGGGGTTGACGAGGGCTGAGATCGACACACCCAATGAGCTGGTCCGTGACGACGTCAAGCGGCATGCAAGGCGCACGTGGCACAATCCCGCGCATCGGCTTATTTCTGGCAAGACTACGGTGAAAGTGCTGATTATCGAGGATGACGTGGGCATCGCGACCAACCTCTATGACTACCTGGAGGGCGCAGGCTATGAGGTCGACGTCGCGGCGAGCGGCCACGCAGGTCTGCAGTTCGCGCTGGCTCAGCCTTGGGATGCGATCCTGCTCGACCTGTCGCTGCCCGGTATGGACGGCCTGACGCTCTGCCGAAAGTTGCGCGAGGAGGCGCATCGGGACACGCCGGTGCTGATGCTGACCGCGCGAGACACACTCGACAACAAGCTCGAAGGCTTCATGTACGGCGCCGACGATTACCTGGTCAAACCGTTCTCGCTCAAGGAGGTCGGCGCACGTCTCAGTGCGCTGATCAAACGCTACAGGGGGCAGGTCACGCAGGCGATCCTCTGCTGCGCGGACGTGCGCTTCGATCTGCAGACGCTGGCCGTCGAGCGTGCCGGTCGACCGATCAAGATGCCGCCCAAGTGCCTGCAGCTGCTGCGCATCCTGATGCAGTCGCCGAACCGTGTCTTCGGTCGCGCCGAGCTCGAAACCGAAGTCTGGGGTGAGCATTTGCCGGGCAGCGACACGCTGCGCACACACGTCTATACGCTGCGGCGCGCCTTGACGGCACCGGGCGAAAAATACCTCATCGAGACGGTTCATGGCCTCGGCTACCGGTTCGTCGTAAGCGATGCCAATGCGTCGTAGCCTGCGCTTCAAGGTCGCGCTCGTCTTTTCCGCGCTGACGATCATCCTGCTCGTCGCCCAGGCACTGGGCGTCAAAACGCTGGCTGAAGCGCAGGAAGAAAGACTGATCGCCGCACTGATCCACGACGACATGACCAACGTGCTGCAGGGCTACCACGCCAATCCGGCCCTGCTGCCACCCTTCGATGCACGCCTGAATGGCTACCTGTCGGCCGCGGACCACCCGCCGGTCGCACTGCCAGCATCGGCCAGGAATCTGCCCGACGGCATCCACGAGATCATCGTCGATGAGCGGGAGATTCATGTCGCGATCGTGCCGTTCGGCACGACCCGCCTGTACCGGGTCTACAACTTCAGCACTTACGAGCAGCGTTTCAAGGACGTGATCAACGCACTGATGGCCGGTACCGGCGTGTTCGCGCTGCTGACGATCTGGCTCTCGTTTGGCCTGTCGGGCCTGCTGGTGCGTCAGGTCGCAGGTCTCGCGCGGCAGGTCAAAGCACTCAGGCTCGGGGGATCGACGCCGGTCAACCCGGGCAAATACGACGAAGCCGAGCTCGTCGGGCTCGTCGAGGCGTTCAATGACTATCACCGGCGTATGGCTGACATGATCGAGCGCGAGAAAGAATTTACCGGCAACGTCAGCCATGAACTGCGCACTCCGCTCACCACCATCAAGACCAGCTGCGAGCTGCTCGAACAGGATCCCACGATCAGCGGGAAATCACGCGCACGGCTCAAGCAGATCGAGCGGGCCGCCGACAGCATGCGCGAACTGGTCAACGCGCTGCTGATGCTTGCGCGGGAGGATTCGGCAGAGGACCCCGAACCGGTGAGCGTGGCGCGCATGGTCGAAACTGCGCTCGCTCCGTTCGCCGGGCGTCTCGCGAACAAGGGTGTTGAGGCGATCATCGATGTGGATCGCGATCTTCACCTCGTAGCAAACCGGTCCGCACTCGCGATCGTGCTCTCAAACGTGATCGACAACGCCGTACGCCACACCGAGCATGGGCATCTGTGCTTCTCATACGCAGACGGCTGGTTGCGGATCGAGGACACTGGCCCCGGCATTCCGGCGCACGCGCTGCCACAGGTGTTCGACCGGTTCTATCAGGCCAGTCCGGGGGAGACGAGTGGGCGAGGATTCGGCATCGGGCTGGCGATCGTGAAGAAGATCTGCGACCGCTACGGGTGGCCGGTCCGGCTCGACAGCAAACCGGGCGAGGGCAGCTGCGTGTCGGTCGGTTTGCCGGTCGCGGGCAAGAATTCTCCTGACTTCACAGGAACCTGACGTCCTCTTGACGAAAACTTCACAGCCGCTTGCGTAGCATCCACGTCTGTGGCCATCTCGACAGATGGCCAACAGACCCTGGATGCCGCTATGCGCCGATCGTTGCTGCTCGCCTGCCTGATGCTGACGGTGATGCTGACGGGATGCGCGACTTACCACCCGCAGCCCATCGCGCCGATGCAACTCGCGCAACGCTTCGAGGAGCGTACGCTTGCGGACGCCGAACTGCGCGCGTACCTCGCGCGGCAGCTGGGACACGATATCGATCCGTGGCCTCTGCCGCGCTGGAACCGCGAGATGCTCACGCTCGCGGCTGACTACTACAGCCCGGCCCTCGATATCGCCCGTGCGCAATGGGGCACCGCCAAAGCGGGCATCGATGTCGCGGGCGCGATTCCAAACCCGGTCCTGCAACTGCCGTTTCAGTACGCAACGCCCAACCCGGGCCCGGGTGCGCCATGGGTCGTCGGTCCCGCGCTCGACATTCCGATCGAGACCGCGCACAAGCGCGGCTATCGGATCGACCAGGCGTCACACCTGTCGGAAGCCGCGCGCCTCGCCATCGGCAACGAGGCCTGGAAGGTGCGCGCTCAGGTGCGTGACGCGCTGATTTCGCTCTACGCGGCCCGGCAGCACGCCGCGTTCCTGGCGCGCAAGGCCGACGCGCAGCAGCAGATCGTCGCGATGGTGACGAAGCGCCGTTCGGTCGGCGAAAACTCCGGACCGGACGTCGATGCGGCGGTGCTCGCAGCCACCCAGGCACAGGCCGATCTTGCCGCCGCACGCAGTGCTGCGCAGGACGCGAGTTCACAACTGGCGACGGCGATTGGCGTGCCGGTCACCGCGCTTAAGGACATCCAGTTCGATGGCGAGGCGTTCGTTACCGCGCCACCTGCGCCGCCCGCCGCTGACGCGCAACGCGAAGCGGTTTTCCATCGCGCCGATCTGTTGGCATCGCTTGCCGAGTACGCGGCCGCCGAATCGGCGTTGCAGCTCGAGGTCGCGAAGCAATATCCGGACATTCATTTCGGCCCCGGCTACACCTACGACACCGGCACGCACAAGATCGCCTTCGGCCTCGCCGGCATCACACTGCCGGTCTTCGACCAGAACCAGGGGGGCATCGCGCAGGCGGAGGCGAAACGCAAGGAGGCGGCCGCGCGCACTGCAGCCTTGCAGGACACGATTTTCAACGACCTTGACCATGCACTCGCCCATTACCAGGCGAGCCTCGATGCCGTGCAGCGCTCTGTCGCACGCCTGGCAACCGCGCGAAAGCAACTGGACAGCCAGGCCGCCAGCTTCACGGCCGGCTCCAGCGACCGCCTGACGTTCACACAAGCGAGGGCGGACTACGAAGCGAGCGAGGTCGCTCATCTGGACGCCGTGATCGCCGCGCAGCAAGCAGCCGGCACGCTCGAAGACGCGATGCAGCGGCCGCTCGCGTTGGAGGCCGTCAACCCCACTGTGACCCAACAAGAGATACCCCGATGAAACGCACATTGGTCATTCTTTCCGTTGTCTCCGTGCTGCTGGCGGCCGGCGCCAGCTGGTTCATCTACCAGACACTCGTTGCCAGTCAACCGAGGCCGGACGCGCCTGCGCAGGCCGTCGCCCAGCCGTCCGTGCAGACGGTGAACGGCGAAACAGTGGTCGTGGTCGGCGCGGACGCGCAGCGCGCCAGCCATATCGATGTCGCGCCGCTCACGGTCGTTGCCATCCAGCCTGAGAACACCGCATACGCGACGGTCGTCGACCTGCAGCCTCTGTTCGATCTGCGCAACCGGGTCGCGGCCGCGCGGGCGGACTACGACACGTTGCGCGCACAGGCCGGCAATTCGCACGCGCAATACGAGCGCAACCGCGTGCTGTTCGAAGACGATCGCAACGTCTCGCAGAAGAGTCTGCAGGATGCGCGAGCGGCCATGCAGGGCGATCAGGCGAAGCTGCAGTCGGCGGAAGCGGCGCAAAGCGGGCTGGACGCGACGATGCGGCAGCAGTTCGGCGATGCGCTCGCCAGCGCCGCGCTGGCGCCGGCCTCGGACCTGTTCCAGCGCCTGCTCACCGGCCGCGCGGTTGTATTGCGCGTGACGCTGCCCGCCGGCTACAGCGGCGCTGCGCCCGAGCGCATCAAGGTCGACGCGCCGGACGGCCAGCCGGTCGCGGCACAGAAACTCTCTGCCTCGCCGCAAGGCGATCCGGCGGTCCAGGGCAACCCATATTTATACGCGGCCGGGCGCGCGTTGCCCGTGGGAACGCACACCGCCGCGCATGTGCCGGCGTCGAACCGGAGCGCGTCCGCGCTCGTGATTCCCGAAGCTGCCGTGATCTGGTACGGCGGACAGCTATGGGTCTACGTGCGCACCGCACCCGATCGCTTCACGCGACGTTACGTGCCGGATGCTTCTGTCAGCGATCAGGGTTTCGTCGTGACCGATGGTTTTCACGCGGGCGATGAAGTGGTGATGCATGGCGCGCAGCTGCTGCTCTCCCAGGAACTCCGGCCACAGGGCATCGCGACGGCGTGCAAGGATCCGCCCGAATGTGACGACTGATCCGCAGATCGGTTTCCCGCTTCGCCCACACCGCACACTTCTGGCCGCCGATGCTCAACGCCATCATCCGATTCTCGCTGCGCTTTCGCGGTGTCATTTACGCGCTGGCCGTGCTGCTGGCCGGCTATGGCCTCTATACCCTCACGCGCGCGAAGCTCGATGTGTTTCCGGAGTTCGCTCCGCCGATGAGCATTGTGCAAACCGAGGCGCCCGGCCTCACGAGCGAGCAGGTCGAGACGCTGGTGACCCAGCCTGTCGAAAACGCGCTCGCCGGCATGGTCGGCCTGCAGTCGATGCGGTCGAAGTCGCTGCAGGGCCTGTCCGCGATCACGGTGGTGTTCGATAGCCGCGCGAACCTGCTGCAGGTCCGGCAACTGGTGTCCGAGCGCGTCAACGCGCTGGCCGCGACGCTGCCTGCGGGCGTGCAGCCGCCGAGGCTGCTGCCGCTCACGACCGCGACGAGCGTGGTGCGCACCATTGGCTTGACGTCGAAAACCCGTTCGCTGATGGACCTGTACGACATCGCGCAGTGGACGGTCAAGCCGCAACTGTTGAGCGTGCCTGGCGTCGCGGACGCCATCGTGTTCGGCGGCGATACGCGGCAGTTGCAGATTCAGGTCGATCCGGCCAGGCTGATGCGCTACGGGTTGTCGATCCAGGACGTGATCGCCGCGGCCCGGACGTCCACCGGCGTGCGCGGCGCGGGCTTCATCGAGAGCGCGAATCAGCGCATCGCCATCAATACCGATGGACAGATCCGGACACCCGACGCCATGACCGGTGTGGTCCTGCGCTGGAGCAATGGCGCAGCCGTGCGGCTCGGCGACGTCGCGACCGTCACCTGGGGCAGCGCCCCCCCGGTCGGTGCCGCATCGATCATGGGCACGCCCGGCGTGATGCTGGTCCTCGAAAGTCAGTACGGCACCAACACGCTCGCCGTCACGAAGGACATCGAGAAGACGCTCGCCGCGCTCAAGCCGGCACTGATCCAGCAAGGCGTCGACCTGAATGCGGACGTGTTCAGGCCAGCCAACTTCATCGACGCGGCGGTCGGCCACCTGCGCACCGCGCTGCTGGTCGGCGCGGTGCTGGTGATCGCGGTCCTGTTCCTGTTCCTGCTCAATGTCCGGACCGCGGTGATTTCAGCCGTCGCGATCCCGCTCTCGCTGCTGGTCGCGATCATCGTGCTGACGTCGTTCGGCGTGAGCCTGAACACGATGACGCTCGGCGGCCTCGCGATCGCGCTCGGTGAAGTGGTCGACGACGCGATCATCGATGTCGAGAACATCTACCGTCGGCTGCGCGAGAACCGCACCCGGCCCGCGCCATTGGCGGCGTTCCGCGTGGTGTTGCGCGCCTCGCTCGAGGTGCGCAGCGCGGTCGTATTCGCCACCTTCATCGTGATGCTGATCTTCCTGCCGGTGCTGACGCTCTCGGGCATAGCCGGCAAGCTGTTCGCGCCGCTGGGCGTCGCCTACATCCTCGCGGTGCTGGCGTCGCTCGGCGTCGCGCTCACGCTCACGCCGGCGATGGCGCTTGCGCTGCTGGCGCGCGGGCCGCTGCCGGCTCACGAGCCGCGCCTGCTGACGTGGCTGAAGGCGCGCTATGCCGCGTTGCTGCTGAGGGTCGAGCAGCGCGTGAAGACGGTGATGGTGGTGGTCGCGGTGATGTGCATGGCGGCTCTGGCCGCGCTGCCGTTTCTGCGCGGCAACTTCATTCCTGAGCTACGCGAGGGGCACTACATCGTGCACATGGGCCTGGCGCCTGGCACGTCGCTCGCCGAATCGATGCGCATCGGCACGCAGGTGTCGCAGGCGCTGATGCACGTGCCGGGGGTGCGACTGGTCGCGCAGCGCGCTGGCCGCGCCAACGAGGTCGTCGATCCGGTCGGCGTTCAGCTGAGCGAGTTCGAGGTCGACCTCGAGCCGATGAGCGCGGCCCGGCAGAGTGCGATCCTGTACCGCATCCAGGATACGCTCGCCCGCTTTCCGGGCCTCACCACCTCGGTCAATACATTTCTGGTCGAACGGATCGACGAGACCATTTCGGGCGTGACGGCGCCCGTTGCGGTCAACGTCTTCGGCGACGACCTCGATGTGATCGATCGCAAGGCGCAGGACATCGCCCGGCTGCTCGGCACGATCCGCGGCGCGGCGAGCGTTCGGGTGGAATCGCCGCCGGGCATTCCAGAGCTTGACGTCAGACTGAAGCCTGGCCCGTTGAGCCGCCGGGGCTTCCGGCCAGTCGACGTGCTCGACGCGATCCAGAGCGCCTATCAAGGCAGCACGGTTGCACAGACTTATGAAGGCAGCCGACCGTACGACGTCACCGTGATTCTCGCGCCCGATGCGCGCAGGAATCTGGCCGACGTCGGCGCGCTGATGCTGCGCAATCCGGATGGGCTGGCCGTGCCGTTGCGCGAACTGGCGAGCATCGGCCAGGTTTCCGGCCGGTACCAGATCACGCACGACGGCGGACGGCGGATGCAGACGGTCTCCGTTAACCTCGGCAGCCGGGCGGTGAGCGATTTCGTGAGCGAAGCGCAGGTGCGTGTGAATCGCGACATCGTGATGCCCAAGGGCACCTACGCGGTGTTCTCGGGCGAAAGTGAAGCGCGCACGCAGTCGCAGCGCGACCTGCTCGCGTATGGCGCGATGTCCATCGTCGGCATCGCACTGCTGCTGTTCCTCGCGATGAAGAGCCGGCGCGGGATCGTGCTGGTGATGGTGAACCTGCCGTTCGCGCTGGTGGGCGGGGTGCTGAGCGTGCTGCTGACAGGCGGCGACCTGTCACTGGGCGGCATGGTGGGTTTCGTCACCCTGTTCGGCATTTCGCTGCGCAACTCGATCATGCTGATCAGCCACTACGAGCACCTGGTGCACGTCGACGATATGGCATGGGGCATGGAGGCGGCCGTGCGTGGTGCGTCCGAGCGGCTGGTGCCGATCCTGATGACGGCGCTCGTGACCGGGCTCGCCTTGCTGCCGCTTGCACTGACTAGCGGGGCGGCCGGCAACGAGATCGAGGGGCCGATGGCGATCGTCATTCTCGGCGGACTGACCACCTCCACGATCCTGAACCTGATCGTGCTGCCGACGCTCGCGTTGCGCTATGGCCGCTTCGAGCGCGACACGCTGGCGGAGCCTTAAGAAACCTGCAGCCGCCGCATCGAGCGGGTGATCAATGCACTTTCGCGAACCCCGCATCTAACCGGAGCCGCATATGCACGCGTTGCTCGCCAGCATTGGCGCCCATCCCTGGATTGTGCTCGCCGTCGTCTTCGGCGTCGCGTGCGTGGAGTCGCTGGCCGTCGTCGGGACCTTCATCCCCGCGGCCATCGTGATGTTTACTGCAGGCGCGCTGGTCGGAGCCGGCGCCTTGAACGGATGGGTGACGCTTGCCGTCGGCGCACTCGGCGCCGTAGCGGGCGACGGGATCAGCTTCGAGCTTGGTCACCGGTATCACCGGGAAGTGCGCGCGTGGTGGGTGGCGAAGGGACACGAGGCCGTCTGGGAGCGTGGCGAGCGTTTCGTTCAACGGCACGGCGGGAAAAGTATCGTGCTGGCCCGCTTCTTCGCGCCCGTGCGCGCGATCGTTCCGCTGGTCGTCGGCGCGGCGCACATGCCGCGGCGCAGGTTCTATCCGATCAACATCGCGTCGGCGCTGGCCTGGTCGCCGACGCATATCGGCCCGGGGATCGTGTTCGGCGCGTCTGCGCAACTCGCCGAAGCGGTCAGCGGGCGCCTTGCCGCGATGTTGCTCCTGCTGGCGGCACTGCTCTGGCTGGTCGTCCGGCTGACGCGTCTGGGGCTTCAGCGCGGCGTGCCGCTCGCCAGGACCGCTTCCCAACTGGCTCTACGACGCCTAAGTCGCCGGCATCCGCGGCTGGCGAGCCGGTTATCGGGCCTCGGCGATCAAGGCCGACCTGAGGCGCAGACACTCCTGGTGCTGGCGCTGCTCTTCATTGGCAGCGTGTGGCTGTTTCTGGGGATCCTGCAGGACGTGTTCGCAAACGATCCGCTGGTTCGCGCCGACACCATCATCTACAGCTTCCTGCAGACGTTGCGGACGGCGCCGACCGACTACGTGATGGCAGGCGTGGTTGAACTGGGCGCATACGATGTGGGTCTGGCGGTAGCCGCCGCCGTTCTTGCCTGGCTCATCGTGCGGCGATGCTGGCGCACGGCAGGCTACTGGATTCTCGCGGTCGGGATAGCGGGGGCCTTGAGTCCGGTGATCGAACCCGGGCATGATTATGCGCGACCGTTCGCGTGGCAGGCAGGCGCTGCGCATGCGCCGTTACCCAGCGGCGATGCCACGTTCAACGTGCTCGTGTACGGTTTCCTGGCCTGGCTGCTGGTGCGCCGGCAAGCTCCCCTCTGGCGCGGCGCCGTCATCTCCGTCGTCGCCATCTGGATCGCGCTCACCGGGTTTGCCCGCCTGTATCTCGGGCAAAACTGGCTGGCGGACGTGCTGGGCGGCTGGAGCCTGGGGCTCGCGTGGTTCGCGGTACTGGCCGGTGTCTACACGTACAGGCAGGTGCATGACGACGTGCAGCCAGGACTTCTGGCCTGCATCGCTATCGGGGTACTCGCCGTCTTCGGCCCCTGGACGAACCCTGAACGTTTTCAGGCCGATTTCGCGCGATACGCTCCCAGAACACACCCGACCGTGCTCGCGCTCAGCCAATGGACAGACGGAGGATGGCATGCGCTGCCGGGCCGCCGGACCGAGCTGAGCGGCGATGAAGAAGAGTCTCTGCCGTTGCAGTGGGCCGCCAGTTCCAGTGCGATCGCACATCGCCTCGAATCGGCGGGCTGGCAACCGGCACCGGCGTGGTCCGCCACGTCCGCCTTGCTGTGGCTGTCGCCCCAGACATCGGTGGCCGCGTTGCCCGTGCTGCAGAAACTCTCGGAAGGAAACAGCGCTGAGCTGGCCTTCGTGAAATTCGATCCGCGACGGCCTATGAACCGGTTAGTGCTGCGCCTCTGGCGGTCCCGTTACCGCTTGGCGATCGGTACCAGGGCCGATGGTGTGACCGATACGCCGATCTGGTACGGCGCGCTGTACCAGGAAGCCTTCCAGCAACCGTGGCACTTCGTCACGCTGGGCGCCACCACGACCTGGCCGGCGGCCTCTGTGATTCCCGACATGCTCCCGGCGGGCCTGCCGATGTCGAGCCCTTCGGCGATCGAAAACGGGGCGGTGCGGCGCGCGGTGCTGGTCTTGCCGACCACCCCCGACGCACCACCCCATTGAAACGCGGAGCCGCGAACGATCATGACGCACAATGTGCACCAATGCGCTGCCCGGCGGGCCCGGATGGCTGCCGCGACCGAAGTCGGGATGCTGCGGAGTCAACGGCTGGTGGCCGTCGTCGCCTTGCTCGCTGCCTCGTTGAGCGTGGTGGCAGGCGCCGGGTGGGTCGAGGCATATTTCTGGAAAATCAATTAAAGCAATGGCCGACAAGACACCAGCGCCAGATTTCGCACGATTACCGCAACCTGCTCGCCATGTGCGGCTTGCGCGCCATGCCGCTGTAGCACTCGGCACGCTCCTCCTTGCCGCCTGTTCGACCACGCAAATCAATCGCGGCACCTACATCGCCGACACCCGCTACCACGCGCAGCATTCCGACTCCCGCGTGCGTTTCGTCGTGATGCACTACACCGAGATCGACGAGCAGCAATCGCTGCGCGTCCTGACCACCGAAGCCGTCAGCGCCCACTATGTCGTTCCCGACGCGCCGCAGGAGAACAACGGCGAACCGGTCGTCTGGCAACTGGTGCCGGAACCGCAACGCGCCTGGCACGCGGGCGTCAGCTACTGGCAGGGCGCCACCGAACTGAATGCGGCGTCGATCGGCATCGAGAGCGTCAACCGTGGGTGCGGGCCCGTCGATACGCCGCAGGGCTGCGTCTGGCAGCCGTATCCGCCGGCTCAGGTCGATGCGCTGATCCGCCTCGCGAAAGATATCGTCACGCGCTATTCGATCCTGCCGACGCGCGTCGTCGGTCATAGCGATATCGCCCCTCAACGAAAGATCGATCCAGGCCCGCTGTTTCCGTGGAAGCCGCTCTACGACGCGGGCATCGGCGCATGGCCGGATGCCGCGACGGTGGCCGCGCATCTGGCCGGCCGCGATCCCCACGCTCCGGCCGACGTGCGCGGCCTGCAGGAGAAGCTTGCACGCTACGGCTATGAAGTGGCGACTGACGGCGTGTTCGATGAGCGCACGCGCCGTGTCGTCGCGGCGTTCCAGATGCATTTCCGTCCGCGCGATTATGCGGGCAATCCGGACGCCGAAACCGACGCGATTGCCCAAGGGTTGCTGGACAAGTATGTCCCGGCGCCGGCGGCCGATGTGAAAGCGGCACCCTGACGGTGTGACGTCCAACGCGGCCATCGCCTCAAGGTTTTTCGGCAACGGTTTTGCTTCAATCTTCGATGGCGCGGCGCACGCTACCGCCGACAACCGCCAGGTGCGACTCGGCATCTTCGACCGAGATGCCGCGCTTTAACGCGACGATGGCCACTTTGACCTTGAACCCGCAAGACTCCAGCGTCCGGCGCGCCAGGTCACTCGAGGCGCCCGTCGCGCGCATGGTCAAATTGACCGAGCGACGGACCAGCTTGGCGTTGGTAGGCCGCAGGTCGACCATGAGGTTGCCGTATACCTTGTGGAGGCTCACCATCAACGCGCTGGAGAAACTGTTTAGCGCGATCTTCTGGGCGGTGCCGGCCTTGAGCCGCGTACTACCAGAGATGATCTCCGGCCCCGTATCCAGGGTAACGCCGATCTCCGCCTCAACCACGATCGCGGATTGCGGGTTATTGGCAAAGCCGATCGTGAGCGCGCCGGCACGCAGCGCGGCGCGCAGCGCACCGAGCACGTATGGGGTACGGCCCGACGCCGCAATTGCCAGCACCACATCGTCTGGAGAAAGTTGCGTTGCCAGCAGGTCTGCTGCGCCTTGCTCCTCGTTATCCTCGGCGCCCTCAACCGCTTCGGTGACGGCGGTGGCACCTCCTGCCAGCAAAGCAATCGCGCGCGCTTTTGGCCAGGAGAAGGTTGGGTAGAGCTCGACCGAGTCGAGCAGCCCGAGGCGCCCTGAGGTGCCGGCGCCGACGTAGATCAGGCGGCCACCGGCAGCTATCCGGGGTACCGCTGCACGCACCGCGTCAGTCAGTTGGGTACGGCTGGCCCATACGGCCTTCACCGCATTGATCTGGTCTTTAACAAAGGTATCGATCAGACGGTCCACTGGATAAAGATCGAGATTTGTATGAAGTGCGTTCGGAGTTTCGGTATGGTTCGGCATGATGACCTGACTATTGTGCGAAGGTCGGACTGCCCGGGAATGGACATGACTTCGTCATCCAGCTTACGCGCCGTTTCGCTCTTTCGAGATGCGCGCATCTGTTCGCGCGTGACGGACGGGTTCGACCGTGCGAACGAAGCCACCGGAGCGGCGGGAAGGAGAAGCTTCAGCACGCGCACGAGGCGCTCGAGCACCATCGCACCGCCAGCGAGGAGCACCGGGGCAGTTGCTCGTTGAGTTGCAGATGGGCATCTGAATGCCCACCCGCTGACTTCACGATCGACCCATCCGGCGATCAGTCGTCGTCCCGCATCGCCATCTTCTGAGTGCTACCCTTGATCCGCGGATAAGGCTTGCCCCCCATCATGCCCTTCCACAGCACGCGGTTAAACTGATCCGCCGGTACTTCGTCGGCGTCATCGAAATTGAACTTCGCGGTCACCCTGGCCCAGTACGTCGCGTCATGCTTCGGCGCGACGTCTGCGCCGGCCGCAAACTTCGTACCGGCTTCCTCTGTCATCTGGGCCACTTGGGTGGTCTTCAGTACCGTCGAGGCGACGGCCGTGTAATTCCACGAGGCCGAACCATGCACGTCGAACACGTCGGCCATCGGACGCTGGTAGGCGGTGTTGAGGTTCATGTGCTGTGTGCCGAGCACGTCTTCGATCGTGCGCAGCGCATTGACCTGGCTGTAACCCGTCCGAATCACCGCGCCCTGCTTCACGTAGGGGCCGACGATATACGCCGGGCCACGGTGCGAGTCCACATGGTCAGGACCGTCCTGCACATCGTCTTCGGTCACGACGATCAGCGTGTCGTTCGCGTACGGGCTCTTTGCGACCGCTTCAACCAGGCGTCCGACGGCGAGGTCGTTATCGGCCTGCTGCGTCTCCGGTGTGTTCACGCCCGCGAAGGCGGTGCCGAACGAACCCATGTGATCATGGGACAGGCGCACCAGTGACAGAGTCGGCAGACTGCCGCCCGCGACATACTGGTCGAATTCGCGCTTCCACTCGTTGAAACGCCACTGATCCGGATAGTTCTGGTCGAAGCCGCGGAAGTAAGTGTCAGTCAGCGACGCGAGTTTCGGATCGAGCGGCGCGACCTGGACGACGCCCGCTGCGTGCGGATCCGTCACGGGATTGGCCGCGGTGCCGATGCTGCCGATATTCTTCACGAGGAAGCCGTAATTGCGGACCGTGCCGCCGGCCGCGAGTACTGCGTCGAAGATGTAGCCCTGCTGGTGGCCGAACGGTGCGTCAGTCGACGCATGGTTGCCCGTGCCCGTCAGCAGGTTGTCCGTGCCGCCCGTGACGCTGGCCGAGTTGTTGCTGTAGTTCGTGGTGCCGCTGGGACCGGCGGCCGCGTCGCGCTGCTGGACCGTCGCCCAGTTGACGGGCACGTTGCGGTTCGAGCCCTCGCTGTCATATGACAGGCCGCGATTGACCGCCGCATAATTCATCTGCTGCGTGAGCGTCTCGGTATTGGTGACTCGGCCCTGCAGCGCCCACGACCAGCCGTCCATGCTGCCGTCGCCGGGGTTCATGAAATTGTCGAGCGTCACGAACTGGCTCGCCAGACGATGGAAGTTCGGCGTGATGGCCCGGCCAAACTGGCTCAGTCGCGGATCGCCGTTGCTGCCGTTGCCGAGATCGCCGAGGATCTGGTCGTACGTGCGGTTTTCCTTGACGATGTAGATCACGTGCTTGATGTGATTGTGCAGGAAGCCCATCACCTCGTTGTCCTGGTCATTGGATTCCGGGCGATAGAAGTTGTTGCGCGCGACCTGCTGCGTGAGCCGCGGCAGGTCGTTGTCCGTCGGCACTGGCGCACTGACCAGCGATGCGCGCTCGAGCTGGAACTGGTATTCGTTCGACGCGCGCGCGGCGGCGGCCTGTGCCGCGGTGCCGCCCGACAGGTGGTCCGGGTTCGGACCGGTCACGCTCTTGCCGTTCACGACATACATCCACGAACCGTCTGCGCTGAACGTCACGTCATGCGGTTCGAACGCGGTTGGGATCAGGCCGGTAACATGAAATGCGCGCGGGCCGCTCAGCGGAATCACCGCGATCTCGTTGGCGCCGGCATTCGTCGCGTACAGCGTGCCGCCGTCGCGCGACAGCGTCACCGAGTAGGTGCCTGCGCCGGTATGTTCCTGACGGTGGTCGAGCACGCCGGCCGGCGCGCGCGCATCGATCCTGGCCACCACGGTATTCGCGCTGGTATTGATCACCGCGACCTGGTCTGCATTGTCCTGCGCGACGTACAGCAGCGACTGCGATGCGTCCAGCGTCATGCCGAGCGCGTTGCCGTCGAGCTTGATGCGCTTGACCAGGCGGCCGTGTGACGGCGACGAGATATCGATTGCGACGATTTCGCGATCGCGGTCCGACGAGACATAGGCCGTGTTGTTGCCCTTCACGACCACCGCGAACGGATAAGTGCCGCCGACACCGCCCGGCGTGCCCTCGTTGCCGGAGAAGAACGGGCGCAGATCGTGCTCGTAACGCACCGAGTTGGAGGCGGTATCGATCACGCTGATCGAATCGTTGTAGTTATTGGCCACGACGAGCGTCTTGCCGTCGGCCGAAAGCGCGAGACCGCCCGCGTTCGGCTGCACGCCTATCCCCACACCCTTGCCACTATGGCCGAGCGCGATCGTGGCCGACTGCACCCATGCGCCGCCGTGTTGGCTGTAAACCTGGACGACGTCATCATTGCCGCCTGTCGCATACAGCGTGTTGCCGTCGTGCGAGAACACCAGACCCACGAACGCATTCGTCTGGTGGATCACCTGCTTGAGCTGCGGCCGGGTCTTGTTCGCGCCCGACACGTCGTACAGGAAGATGTACTGCGTCGAGTTGGCCGTGTCGACCGAACCGTCGGCGTTGTACAGCGAGTTCTGGCCCGCGGTGATGATCGCGAGCGTCTTGCCGTCCGGGCTCAACTGCGAACGCACGGCTTCGCCAGCCACGAAATTCGGATGGGCCGGCAGGTCCGGATTCAGATATTGCTGGACCGCGCCGCGCACGACCAGCGGCGTGATCGACTGACCGCTGGGCAAGCGTGCGGTGTCGACAGCGCTGAGGTTGTCAGCGTGAGACTGCGCTGCGAGCAGCACGGCCGACATGATGACGCCGAGCCGGAGCCCAGTCACGATATTGTGGGTTTTCATTTTCATAGGATTCCTCATTGCGCAATAGCCATGCCGGACCGGCGACAGGTCTGGCATGACAGGCATGACCCGGCGCCGCTGCGTCGCCGTACGCTGCGCAGATGTGCCGGAATGTAATTTCTGGATATGTCGAACAGGACTTGTCGAGCGAACCTCTCATCGGCCAATGGGGCTTGACCAACAAAGCGGTATTAAGTCACTTCCGAATGTCAGTAGGATGACGTGTTCTAAGCAAGATTCGGCGATTACAGATTGTTACAACGACGATAGCCGGCGGCGCATCCGGCACATCCGGCACATCCGGCACATCCGGCACATCCGGCACATCCGGCGCATCCGGCACTTTCAGCGCGCGAGCAACGCGACGGTCGCGATCCCGAGCACGGTCATCACCAGCGACGCCCCCACGTGAATGACGATCTCGCCGGCGGCCCAGCCGAGCCGTCCGTCCTGTAAGCGCTGCACGACTTCCGCGGAAAAGGTCGAGAAGGTCGACAGGCCGCCCATCAATCCGGTAATGACGAACAGCCGCCATTCCGGCGCGATTTGCGGCGCCCGCGCGAAGCCCGCGACGGCCACGCCGATGATGTAGCCGGCAATCACGTTGGCGGCGAAGGTGCCGAGCGGCAAGCCGGCAAACAGGCCGTTCAGACGGATGCCGAGGAACCAGCGGAAGAGTGAGCCGAGCGCGCCGCCGATGCCGACCGCGAGAATGGACAGATACATATCGATAAGACCTGGCAGCAGTGTCGAATGGGTCGTTGGAGCGGGTTGAGCGCCCGGCCGCCGCGTCCGCCCAGCCAGGGTGAAGCGGAGCCAGGCGAGGCGAGGTTGACCCCCGCAGTCAGCCCGCGGTGGTCCGCAGCTGGCTTACCGCAGGCCTCGCAGCAGTCGAGGCACAGGCGACGAAGCCGCTCCGGCGCGCAAGTCTATCATCGGCGCGATGCCCGCTACAGAGACGGTGTACTCGTAGTGCGCCGGGGCGATATCGATAATCAACCGATGCTCTCGCGCTCGGGGGTCGCCGAAATCTTGTGAATCGACAGATCCGCGCCGTTGTATTCGTCTTCCTGGTCGAGCCGCAGGCCCACCGTCAGGCGAATCGCGCCATACACGAGCGTGCCGCCGAGCGATGCGACCACGATTCCGCCCAGCGTGCCGACCAACTGCGCGCCGAACGACACGCCGCCCATCCCGCCCAGCGCGTGCAAGCCGAAGATGCCGGCCGCCAGCCCGCCCCACGCGCCGCACAGACCGTGCAGCGGCCACACGCCGAGCACGTCGTCGATGCGCCAGCGGTTCTGCACGCAGGTGAACATGTAGACGAACAGCACGCCCGCGATACCGCCCGTCACCAGCGCGCCGAGCGGGTGCATCACGTCGGAGCCGGCGCATACCGCGACCAGTCCGGCGAGCGGCCCGTTGTATGTGAAGCCCGGGTCGTTGCGGCCCGCCAGCCAGGCCGTCAGCGTGCCGCCGACCATCGCCATCAGTGAATTGACCGCGACCAGCCCGCTGATCTTGTCGATGGTTTGCGCGCTCATCACGTTAAAGCCGAACCAGCCGACCGCCAGCACCCACGCGCCCAGCGCGAGGAACGGAATATTCGACGGCGGATGTGCGGCGATGCCGCCGTCGCGGTGATAGCGGCCGTGGCGCGCGCCGAGCAGCAGCACGGCTGGCAACGCGACCCAACCGCCGAACGCATGCACCACCACCGAACCGGCGAAGTCGTGAAACGGCGCACCGAAAACGTGCCCGAGCCAGGTCTGGATGCCAAAGCGCTCGTTCCACGCGATCCCTTCGAAGAACGGGTAGACGAAGCCGACCAGCACGAAAGTCGCGAACAGTTGCGGATTGAATTTCGAGCGCTCGGCGATGCCGCCCGAAACGATCGCCGGAATTGCCGCGGCGAAGGTCAGAAGGAAAAAGAAGCGCACCAGCGCATAGCCGTTGTGCGCCGCCAGCGAGTCGGCGCTACCGAAAAACTGGACGCCATAGGCGATCGTGTAGCCAATAAAGAAATACGCGATCGTCGAGACCGAGAAGTCCACCAGAATCTTGACCAGCGCATTGACCTGATTCTTTTTGCGTACCGTACCGAGTTCGAGAAACGCGAAACCTGCATGCATGGCGAGCACCATCGCGGCGCCTAGCAACAGGAAGAGGGTATCGGTGCCGGTTTTCAAGCTTTCCATCGATGTGTCCCGCTTATGCCAAAAAAGCGGGCAGTGGATGCAAGAAGTGGGCCAAACTTGTGCCTGGAGGCATCGATTAGGTGCAGCGCCGCACCGGAAAGGATTCGTCACGCTCGCAACGGTTGTTATTCAGTTCGGGCAATTAAACGGCATGCACCTTGAAACGCATTCAAAAGCACAAGTTAAGTGCATGATGGTTCCGCTGTGGTCCGTGTGATCCAGATTGGTGCAATTTATTCGATCTGATTTACGTTTTAATTCAAAATCCTGACGGCGAATGCGCATTTCCGGCGCACGGTATCTCCCATTAAGTGGCGAACCTTCGTCCCGCCGCACGCCGTCTTTGTCTTCGCGTTAAAACGCCGACATAATGTGCCGTCCCGGCGCATCCGCTGCCGGGCCACCGAACTCCAATGCGCACGCATGAGACTGACTACCAAAGGCCTGTTGCTGATCGCGATTCCGGCGCTGCTCGAGCTGGCGCTGCTGTCCGGACTGGTCAAGGCTCAGGCGGATGCTGCGCAAGCCGAGCAGTGGGCCATCCATGGCGAAGACGTGCTGCGCCAGACCACCGCGGTTCTCGAACCGGTGCTCAGCGAATCGGTGCGCCTGCGTGGCGCGGTGCTCGCCAACGATGCCCGCTTCGCCACGCCTGTCTCGCTGTGGATGGACGTCGACCGGCGCATCGATCAGCTGGCCGAACTGGTCGCCGACAATCCGGCGCAAGTCGAGCGCGTGGTTCAGGTGCGCCAGACCGTGCAGGCCTATCGCCAGTGGTCGGACCGCATGCAGGACATGCTGCGCTCGGGGCGGCGGCGCGATGTCGTCGAGCGGTTCCGCGATCTGGCGGCGAGCGACGTGCTCGATCGGTTCCGTCAGCAGGTGGTGGCGTTTCAGACCGAAGAGCGGCGCCTCGACACGCTGCGCTCGAATGCCGCCGATGCCGCGCGTGAACGGCAACAGATGCTGGTGGTCGCCGCAGTGTTCGGCTCCTTGCTGTTTGTCGCGCTCGCGGTCTGGCTATTTACGCGCGGCGTGCGCGGCCGTCTCGCGCTGCTGTCCGACAACGCCGGGCGCCTCGCGGGAAATGAGCCGCTCGCGCCGCTCGGCCCGGGCCGCGATGAGATCGCCCGGCTCGATCTGACCTTGCACGAAACCAGCCGGCGCCTGCTCGAAGCCGAGCGCATCCAGGCGCGCTTCCAGTCCGATCTCGCGGGCCGCGCCCGCGAACTCGCGCGCATCAACGAGACCTTGCGGCAGCAGACCCAGGAAAACGAGATGTTCATTTACAGCGTGTCGCACGATCTGCGCGCGCCTCTGGTGAATCTGCAAGGCTTTTCGAAAGAACTGACACGCGCCTGCGACGAACTGCGCGTGGCGGTGCGCCAGTCCTCGCTCACGGCCGAGACCCGGCAGCGCATCGAACGGGTGGTCGACGAGGATATCGGCGAAGCGCTGCACTACTTGCAGACGGCCGTGCTGCGCGCGTCGCACATCATCGACGCGCTGTTGCGGCTGTCGCGCGTCGGCCGTGTCGAGTACCGGCAGCAGAAGGTCGAGGTGAGCGACCTCGTGCCCCGCGTGATCGACGCGATGCAGGCATCGATCCGGGCGCGCCGCGCGCGCGTCATCGTCGATGAATTGCCGGCGGTGTGGGGCGACCCGACCGCGCTCGAGCAGGTGTTCGCGAATCTGATCGGCAATGCGGTCAATTATCTGGATCCGTCGCGCGAAGGCCGCATCGAAATCGGCATCACGCCAGCGCCGCCGGGCGTGCACTCGCTACGGATTTTTTACGTGCGGGACAACGGTCTGGGCATTCCGGCCGTCGCGTTGCCGCGGCTTTTCAACGCGTTTCAACGGTTGCACGGCAATGTGGCGGCGGGCGAGGGGATCGGTCTCGCGCTGGTGCGGCGCGTGGTGGAGCGGCACGGCGGGCGCGTGTGGGCGGAGTCCAGAGAGGCTGAGGGGACGACCTTTTATCTGTCATTGCCCGAAGCCGAGGCGCGCGCGGCGCGTCTGGCGGCCCAGACGACGCATGCCACGCCTGAAGCGGGCGGTCTTCATGAGGTTCGCGACGCGAGGGAGATGCACGGTGGCCGCGACGGCCGCGCCCTGAGCAGCGGCGCCGCTGCGCATACCGCCAATGCGGCGCATGACGTCAGTACGCGGTAGTCAATTCGCGGTAGTCAGTACGCGGTAGTCAATTTAGTCAGTACGCAGCAGTCAATTCGCGTTAAACAGCCGGCGCGGTTTGAGCAGCTTGCTGCCGCGAATCGACCAGTAGCAACCGCAACCCATGAGAATAACGACGCCCGTGAGCGCCTCCTGCGGCGCGGGGCGCAGGCCGAGCACGCCGTCGGGCGCGAACAGGCCGTGCGCGAGGATCAGCAGCGCCGCCCACCACGAGCACGCGGCTTGCACGAGCAGACGCGTGCCGGCCAGACGGCGCGCGCGGTTTTCCCGCGACCAGGCGGCCGGCGTGCGCGCACAGAAAAAAGCAATGGCCGTCAGCGTGACGGCGAGAATGACGATCCAATTAGTCAGTTCCATCGAAAAGGCTCCCAAGTCAACCGGTGACTATAGAAAAGCCTTTCGCTGCAAACTATCTGATTAGTCTCAAATTCTGATGGATTGGCCGTGGGCCGGCCCCCGCAAATGCGGATGAGATGGGCGAGCGCGCGTTGTCGCTAGGACAAGGCGCCCGCCGCTGGATCAGAGTTCGATGCGGGTGCCGAGCAGCACGAGGAATTGGCGCAGCCACTCGGGATGAGCGGGCCATGCGGGCGCGGTGACGAAATTGGCGTCGGTGATCGCGGCATCGACCGGAATGTCGGCGTAATCGCCGCCCGCCAGCTTCACTTCGGGCGCGCAGGCCGGGTAGGCGGAAATACGCTTGCCGCGGATCACGTCGGCGGCGGCCAGCAGTTGCGCGGCGTGACAGATCGCCGCGATCGGCTTGCCCGCTTCGGCGAATTGCCGTACGAGTTCGATCACCTTATGGTTGAGCCGCAAATACTCCGGCGCACGGCCGCCGGCGATCGCCAACGCGTCGTACTGGCGGGCATCGGCGTCGTCGAAGGACGCGTTGAGCGTGAATTGGTGACCCGGCTTTTCGGTGTAGGTCTGGTCACCCTCAAAATCATGGATCGCGGTCTTGATGCGATCGCCCGCCTTCTTGTTCGGGCACACGGCGTCGACCACATGGCCGACTGCCTGCAGTGCCTGAAACGGCACCATCGTTTCATAATCCTCGGCGAAGTCGCCGGTCAAGAACAGAATCTTCTTTGCTGCCATCGCATGCCTCCAATTGATCAACGGAACACATCGAACGCTCATCGAACGCGGATTGAACGCTCTGGCAGTCTACCTCAACGCGTTTGACAGAACCGCGTCGGTTCATGCGGCGGTTCATGCGGCGGTTCATTCGATAGCTCGAGCAATGCGCCTGCCGGATGGCGCCAAGCCGGCTCCGCGAGGTTCGCGTGCAGGCATTGCAGATGCTCGCCGACGAGGCCGTGCGGCACAACGGCGTATCATGGGCGCGTTTTCGCAAGCAGAAGCCGCCCGACGCGGCTCACATCCAGACATGATTTCATCTATTCGTTCGCCGTTGTTGCGCCGTGCCGCTTTTGCCGTTGTCGTGTTGGGCGGCCTCGCGGCTTGCCAGAAGAATGATGCGACGGCAGGACAGGTTGCCGGCAAGCTGAACGACGTCGCGCAAGCCGCCGGTCAGAAACTCGACCAGGCGGCCAGCTACGTCGGCCAGCAGGTTGACGCGACCAAAGCCGCCGCTCAGCAAAACCTCGACTCGGCGGCCTCCGTGCCGTCGATCACGATCGATCCGGCGTCGCTCGCTTCGAGCGCGCAAGCCAATCTGCAGGGCGCGACGGGCGCGGCCAATGCGCAGCTCGGCAAGGCTGCTGCGCTGACCGGTCAGGGACTGGAGACGGCAGGGCGCAAGCTGCAACAATGGTCGGCGCAGAATGCGGGGTCGGCTGGCGCTTCGGCTACCTCGTCGGCATCGAGCGATTCCCGCGATGCGCAAAAGCAGATGGACAAGTGATGCACGGGGGCGAGCCCGTTCGAGGGTTTGGCCATGCTTTGACAAGCGGATTAAATGTAATTACCATGATTACACATTGTCGTCGCCGGGCAGGTTTGCTGTGAATACGAGTAGCCGGTTTGCGTTTGCGGTGCACGTGCTCGCGCTGCTGTCGTTGCAGGAAGGCGTGCCGCTATCGTCGGAGATGATTGCGGGCAGCGTGAATACGAATCCCGCGCTGATCCGGCGGCTGTTGACCATGCTGGCCGAAGCGGGCCTCACCACTTCGCAGCTCGGCGCAGGCGGCGGCGCGCTGCTCGCCCGGGCGCCGGAAGACATCACCTTGCTCGAGGTCTATCGTGCGGTGGACGACGCGCAATTGTTCGCGCTGCATCGCGAGGAGCCGAATCCGGCGTGCATGGTCGGGCGTAATATTCAGGTCGTGCTGCGCGATATCATCGACGAAGCACAGCAGGCCATGGAGGCATCGCTTGGCGCACGCACGCTCGCCGATGCCACCGCAGACGTAGTGCGTGCCGAACGGGCGCGCGAACGCAAGCGGCGCCCGCACGGGTGACGCGACAAAGAAGCTGTATGAGAGGGCGCGTGTCGAGTAATCGGGACACACGCGTCTGATAACGGACGGGGCCGTGGCCCCTCTTTTTTCCGCGTTATATGTAATCAATACGGTTACATATAAGCTAATGACAGGAGCATCGAAATGAGCAAACAGTTGAAAATCGCATTGTTTGGCGCCACCGGCATGATTGGTTCGCGGATCGCTGAGGAAGCCGCCCGGCGCGGTCATCAGGTGACGGCGCTGGCGCGCAATCCGGAGCGCGTGCCCGCCGGCGTGGCGAATCTGCAAGCCGCCAAAGCGGATCTGCTCGACGCCGCCAGTGTCGGCGCTGCGGTGCGCGGCCACGACGTGGTGGCAAGCGCCTACGCGCCGCCGCACGGCGCTGTGGCTGCGCTCACGAAAGCAACCCACGCGCTCGTCGAAGGCGTGCGGGCCGCCGGCCCGAAGCGCCTCGTGGTGGTGGGCGGCGCGGGTTCGCTCGAAGTGGCGCCGGGCAAGCAGCTAGTGGATACGGAAGGTTTCCCCGACGCCTACAAGGCGGTCGCGCTTGCGCACCGCGACGCGTTCGACTACTACCGTACCGTGACCGACCTCGACTGGACATTCTTTGCACCTGCCGCGCTGATCGCGCCGGGCGAGCGCACCGGCAAGTTCCGCACCGGCACGAACACGCTGCTGGCCGACGCCGAAGGCAACAGCCGCATTTCCGCGGAAGACTACGCGATCGCTTTCGTCGACGAGCTGGAGCAGGGCCGTTTCGTCCGTCAGATCGCGACGGTGGCTTATTGAGGGTCGCCGTAGCCATGGCATGAGCGCTGTCACGCGGCCTGCACACAGGGCACGCGCGTGATAAGCGGCGCTCCACGGATGTGAGCACCGGCCCGGCCTCACATTCCGGACATGCGCAAGCGTCCTAACATTCGGTTACGCATGTTCGGTCGCTCGCGGTGCAACTGCGGCTACACTGGCGTCTCCCGTTTTCTTACGGATCGCCATGCAGTCATGCCTGTTGCGGCGTGAGTCCGGGGCTGCGCCGTTCAACGGCGGGCAGCCGGCGACTCGCGCCGCCTTTCATTTTCCTTCTGAACATAGCCCGTGCGGCGCCCGCCGTCGCGTTCGCGCGCACGTCGCGACGTGGCCCGGCGCGTGGTCGGCGATTGTTTGTCTCGCGCTGATCCTGTGCCTGGGATGGCTACCCGCGAATGCCCAGGCCGCCGGCAGCACCCCGGTCATTCCGGCGTTGCAGAGCCTGATCAATAGCGCGACGGTGGCGCCTGCTGCGGCCTCCGGCGCCTCGGCGGCAGAGGCCGCCTCCGCGCCGTCGCCCGCCAGCCAGGCGGAACTGGCGCGCTCGCTCGACAGCGTGATCGCCACGCTCGACAACGACCGGCAGCGCACCGCGCTCGTCGCGCAACTCAAGAAGCTGCGCGACGTCTCGCAGAACGTCGCGCCGCCGACGCCCGCGTCCGCGCAACCGAGTCCCGGCTTGCTGGGCGCGATCGCCTCGGGCATCGCGTCGTTCGAATCCAACGTGCATCAGGGCCGCACGCCGGTGCGCTATTGGGGCGGACGCTTCAATGCGGCCGGCAACGAGCTTTATACGATCATTTCGAGCCAGGGGCATGAGAGCCTCGCCAGCACCGTGCTCTCGATGATTGCGATGCTGGCCGGCTGGGGCGTCTGCGCCGGCGCGCTGATCTATCTGCAGCACCGCTTGTATCGGCGCCTCGGCATCGTCATCGGGCTCAATCCGAATCCCACCACGCGCGAGCTGCTGATTTTCGCCTGGCGCCGCGTCGGGCCGTGGATCATCGCGTTTCTCGCGGCGCTGCTGTTCGTGCGCGCGATGCCCGATGCGCTCGGCCGCACGCTCGGCATGGTGGTCGCCTATGCGATTGTCGCGGGGGCGGTGTTTTCGGCGATCTGCCTGATCATGTTTTCGCTGTTCGGCTCGGGGCATCGGCGGGTCGCGGTGCGTCTCCTGATCGATCACGCGCGGCGCTTGTTGTTCGTGGTCGGCGTGTGCGGCGCGCTCGGCGACGCGGCCGTAAATTACGATGTCGCGCATCAACTCGGATCGAACCTGGCCGGCCTGATTTCGACCGTGGCCAACATGACGGCCGCCGTGCTGACTGCGTATTTCGCGCTGGCGTTCCGCCGCCCGGTCGCGCATCTGATCCGCAACCGGCCCTACCAGCAGCGCAACGATCACAAGGCCGCGACCGACGCGTTCGACGTACTCGCATCGCTCTGGCACGTGCCGGTGCTGGTGCTCGCGACGGCCTCGGTCGTGGCTACGCTCGGCGGCTCGGGAAGCAGCGAAAACGTGCTGCAGATTTCGGTGGTGACGGCGCTGTTGCTGGTGCTGGCGTTTTTCCTGTCGGCCATCGTGCTGCGCATGACGCGCCCGCGCAGTGTGCGCGCGCGGCGCCGCTCGCCGTATTTGACGCGCTTGCTGCGCTTTTTCGGCACGCTGCTGACACTCTTCATCTGGCTGTTTTTCTTCGAACTGGCAGCGCGCTTGTGGGGTTTGTCGCTCGCGGCAGTGATCGAGGAGAACGTCGCCGCGCGCGGTATTGCCCACGCTGTGACGGCGATCATCGCGACCGTGTTCATCGCGTGGCTGTTGTGGATTCTGGTCGACACGGCGATTACCGAAGCGCTCAACCCGGGCAGCCTGCGCAACAAGTCGCGCAATCCGAGCATGCGCGCGCGCACGATGCTGCCGCTGCTGCGCAACGTGCTGCTGGTATCGATCATGACGATCGCCGGGATCGTCACCGCGGCGAACCTGGGCATCAACGTGACGCCGCTTCTGGCGGGCGCGGGCGTGATCGGTCTGGCGATCGGTTTCGGCGCGCAGTCGCTCGTGACCGATCTGATCACGGGCCTTTTCATCATCATCGAAGACACGATTTCGGTCGGCGACTGGATCGACGTCGACGGCGGCCACGCGGGCACCGTCGAACATCTGTCGATCCGCACCGTGCGGCTGCGCGACGGGCAGGGCGCGATTCACGCGATCCCGTTCTCGCAGATCAAGATCGTGAAGAATCTGTCGCGCGATTTTGCCTATGCGGTATTCGAAGTCCGCATGGCGTTTTCGACCGACGTCGATCAGATCACGCAGTTGATCCGTGAAGTCGGCGCCGATCTGATGGCCGACTTCCGTTACCGGCGCGAAATGCTCGGGCCGATCGAGGTGTGGGGCCTGGACCGTTTCGATCCGAACTGGATGGTCGTGAAAGGGCAGATCAAGACGCGGCCGTTGCAGCAATGGAGCGTAGCGCGAGCCTTCAATCTGCGGCTCAAACGCAAGATGGACGAAGCCGGTATCGAGATTCCGGTGCCGCAGATGCGTGTGTACACGTCGTCGAAGGATAGCGAAGGACAACCTCTGCCGGACGACGACTTCCCTGAGTTCGGCGTGCATGGCCATGCGCAGGCGCAGGCCGAAATGGCTTCATCGGTGCGGGCCGCTCATGCCGGCGCCGCGGTGGCGCGCGATGTGTCGCACGAACCGCGTCCCGCGCCGCCGCCGACGGGACAGACCGCGCCGATCCCACCGCAAATTCCCACCGCGGGCGAAGCAGGCGGCAAGAGCTGATTGAATGACGGACGGGTCGGGTCGGGTCGGCGAAGGCTTCGGCTCGCATCGCCATGCATGAGTGCGCCTAGGCGAACGCCTGGGTGTCGGTTGTGTCGGCCGCGCGGACCACGTCGTTGACATGCGTGGCGATCTGCGCGCCCGAGACGCCGTAGATATGCAGCGACACAGCGGGCTCGTTGCTGCCATTGCCCAACTGATGAATACCGCCGCGGCCGCCGCGCACAAACGATACCGCGCCACTATTGCGCGCTTGCGTGCGCGTGGCGCTCGCGCAGTGCCGCGCGCCGTTCCATTCGAATACCGTTTCGCTCAGCGTGCCGTCCAGTACTGCGTAGCCGCACCACGTGTGATGCGCATGCACGGGGCTCGCCTGCTGCGGCAGCCAGACCAGGGCGGCAATGGCATAGCGGCCATGCGGATCGGCGGCCAACAGATGACGCCGGTAGTTTTCAGCCGAACCTTCGCGTTGCGCGGGCGTGAGCAGCGCGGGATCCGCCGCGGCTTGCTTGAGCGCTACGCGCATGGCGCGGGCGAAACAGGCGGAGTCTGACGGCACGGGAACTTTGGCGCAGGCTTCGAAGATGGCGTCGAGCCTGTCGCACAGGCGCGCGAGCGGCGCGCTTCGTTGCGCGCCTGGCGAGGGCGCGTCATTGAGTTCGGCCAACTGCGCGTGGCTGGCGGAGGGGCGGTCGAAGGATGTCGGGCGGAGGCCTTGGTTCATGATGGCGGTGCAGCCGGCGGCTGCTTTCTCAGTATTTTTGGATAGCGACATTTATACCGGTTTGCCCGGAGAAAGAGTTTCCATATAATTCCCCTCGAATTCGTAAAAGTAGAATAATTTCCTATGGGGGTGGATTGATGGGAATGGATATCATCGACCGGAAGCTGCTTGAGTTGTTGCAGGAAGACGCGACTATGCCGATCGCCGAGCTGGCGCAGCGCGTGAACCTGTCGCAAACGCCTTGCTGGAAGCGGCTGCAACGTCTGAAAGAGGCGGGCGTGATTCGCGCGCAGGTGGCGCTTTGCGATGCGCGCAAGCTCGGTGTGGGCACGACCGTTTTTGTCGCGGTGCGGACCAACCAGCACACCGAGGCCTGGGCGCAGACCTTCACGCATGCGGTGCGGGAGATTCCAGAGGTGGTCGAGGTATACCGGATGAGCGGCGAAACCGATTACCTGCTGCGCGTCGTGGTGTCCGATATCGACGACTACGATCGCGTCTACAAACAGTTGATCGCCGCCGTGCCGCTGTACGACGTGAGCTCGAGTTTTGCGATGGAACAGATCAAGTATTCGACGGCGCTGCCGGTGCGCTATCCCGGCTAATCGTGGCCCATACTCGCCAACTGCCTGGCGTTCGACGCAACGTGCGAAGCCACGAACTCACGCAGGACCAGTTCGATGCGCTGGTGAGCTTCGCCTATAACTCCGGCGAAAGCGGGTCGCGCGACACGTTTGTTGCCGCTAATAGCGGCAACAATGCGCTGGTCGCAAGCAACATGGCACTTTGCGTCTATGTGCACCCACGCGACGCACAGGGTCACCGCCTGCCACCGCATCGCGTGAATGGGCTTGTGAACCGCCGCCGCGAAGAGGCTGCGCCATTCAAGCAGGGTGTCCGATGAAGCGCGCGCTCCTGACGCTTGCACTCGCGTGCTCGTCGGCATTTGCTGATACCCCTGATCCCGCTGATGTGATCTCGCAGCAGAGCGGACTGCCGGCGAGCGAGGTGCGAGGCATGCTCGCGAACTGCGACGCGAACCAGACAAGCCTGAACTTCTGCGCATGGCGCGACAGGGTGGTTGCCGAGCAGAAGCTGCAGGACGTCGTCGACGAGAAGGCCGCAAAATCCCCGGGCTGCAAAGCGCGCTTGGAACACAAAATCGCCGCGTGGAAGAAGCGCCGAGATGCAAGTTGCAAGAAATCTGCCGAGGCGGAAAACGGAGGTGGTTCCATCGTGCCGATGGAAATTGCCGCCTGCCAGGCGGCAGAGACCGACCGCATGACGAAGGCCATCGGATCGATCCGCCGATGCAATTGACCGTCAAACCGATGCATTTTCGGTTGCTGTAATACCAAGAAAAAGCATTTGGCGCGAGCGCCCTGCATGCCGGCCGGAAGTTGGTGATCGGCGACAAATATGCTTGTAAAAACGCTGCTGAATGAAGGACTCAGTCAACGCCGAAGCCTTCGTTCGCTGTTACCAGGTGCCCGGTTATCGGCCGCTACGGAAGCTCGACATGGGAGCGGGTTCGGTCGCACTGAGACGGTCGTCATCCGTCTCAGTGCGGCCAACGACGGACTTTGGCCCAAGCTTTCACGGGGACGTTCGAATGGCAGTTCCGATCTGATAGCGGCCTCCCCTAGGTTCTTGCTGCAGCACGTCGTGCACCCCCTCGCCAATACCTCTCGGAAATAGCTGTTCCGTAGGGATCTCCCTTTCATCCTGCCTGACATCGCCATTCAAAATACTCGAGGGAGCGTCGTTTACTTTGCGTATGTTTCGATGATCGCGGCAGGGTTACCGAGTTCATCTTTCCATGTCGCCGGGCTTCGATCCGGGATACATCTGAGCACCATTTCAGGAGCGGGTAAATAAGGCGCCCATTACCGGTGTCTATCCGTTTGACTCCTTGCGCGTCGAGCGGGTATCGGTATTAACCGGAGCCGGCTCGATGGCACGGTAAGGGTAATTGTTCGTGTGTTACGCGTTTTTCACCCATATGGCGACGACGTCGGCTTCGAACGCCCGGAGTCGTTCATCTTTCGTATCGGGAGGTCACAATGCCCCAGACAGTCATGAACATCCACAAGCTCGCAGACACCAACCTTGCGGGCGTGACAGCAATCCGATGGTCCAGGGAGACCGCTGATACACCTCAAAGTCATTCGGAAGCGCTGGCGGACGAACTGCTCGGACCGCTAGATCACTCTAACATGCGGGTCGCGGCGTTTCGTCAGCGACTGCTTCGCAAGCAATGGCCGGATGGCGCACGTATCGTTCCTCATCTCGTGCCGCGTATAGGCGTTACCCATCAACTGACGCCGCCTCAGCGAGTCGCGGACACCGCATTCACGTCGAACAACTGGTCCGGCAGCACGATATCGGGAACCTGGGCGCACGCCGTCGGCATTTGGCGCGTGCCATCGGTGAGCATTCCCTCGACTCCTCCCGGCACAGACTCCGGTTGGGACTCGTCCTCGTGGGTGGGCATCGACGGAACGTACGGTTCGAACGACGTTCTACAGGCCGGCGTGCAGCAGTCCGTCCGTGCCGACGGCTCGAAGACGTACGTCGCCTGGTACGAGTGGTTCGCGCCGAAGGTGGACGGGTCGCCGGACTATATCTACCAGACCAACATCGACAATATGCTCATCGAACCCGACGATGAAGTGTTCGCTGGCGTTCACTATCAAAACGGCCAGGGCTTCGTCATGTTCGGCAATGTGGACCGGGGCGTTTACTTCAGCATCCAACTCGCGGCTCCTCCTGGCGCGACCTTTAACGGCGACAGCGTAGAGTGGATCGTCGAAGCGCCGAACACCGGCGAGCCCGGTACTTCCCTGCCGAGGTTCACGCCTGTGAGCTTCACCGCGGCATTTGGCTCCGACGCGAACAGCACATTGACAGCCGATCCCATCGCCGGTGACACGACCAATATCGTCGCATTCGGAAGAAACCTGACGAGTGTCACCCTGGCGACCGACGCGCTCACGGTGAACTACCTGGATGCCGGGTTTTTCCCGTTGCCTGGAAACGCAGTGTTCGACCATGGAAAGCAGCAGATCGCGGCGGTGTCACGCGCGCCGGGCAATCTCGACCTGTTCGTGATCGGATTCGACAACCACGTCTGGTCCACCTTCTGGAACGACCAGGTCGGCTGGAACGGCGACTGGTTTCCCCTGCCGGGTCAGGCGGTGTTCGACCATGAGAAGCAGCAGATTGCAGCAGTGTCGCGCGCGCCGGGTAATCTCGATCTGTTCGTGATCGGCTTCGACAACCACGTCTGGTCTACCTTCTGGAACGACCAGGCAGGCTGGAGCAAGGACTGGTTCCCGCTGCCGGGTCAGGCGGTGTTCGATCGCGAGCTGCAGCACATCGCAGCGGTGTCGCGCGCACCCGGCAATCTCGACCTGTTCGTGATCGGATTCGACAACCACGTCTGGTCTACCTTCTGGAACGCCCAGGCGGGCTGGAACGGCGACTGGTTCCCACTGCCGGGTCAGGCGGTTTTCGACCGCGAGAAGCAGCAGATCGCAGCGGTGTCGCGCGCACCCGGGAATCTCGATCTGTTCGTGATCGGCTTCGACAACCACGTCTGGTCTACCTTCTGGAACGACCAGGCGGGCTGGAGCAAGGACTGGTTCCCTCTGCCGGGTCAGGCGGTGTTCGATCGCGAGCTGCAGCACATCGCAGCGGTGTCGCGCGCACCCGGCAATCTCGACCTG
>NZ_JBYSWU010000031.1:81246-82282 GCF_058781505.1 Paraburkholderia sp. FW306-2-2C-D06C
GTTCGTGATCGGATTCGACAACCACGTCTGGTCTGCCTTCTGGAACGCCCAGGCGGGCTGGAACGGCGACTGGTTCCCGCTGCCGGGTCAGGCGGTGTTCGACCATGAGAAGCAGCAGGTTGCAGCGGTGTCACGCGCATCCGGAAATCTCGATCTGTTCGTGATCGGCTTCGACAACCGCGTCTGGTCTACCTTCTGGAACGACCAGGCGGGCTGGAGCACGGACTGGTTCCCTCTGCCGGGTCAGGCGGTGTTCGATCGCGAGAACCAGCAGATCGCAGCGGTGTCGCGTGCGCCGGGCAATCTCGATCTGTTCCTGATCGGATTCGATAACCACGTATGGAGCGAGTTCTGGAACGATCGGGTCGGCTGGAACTAGGCGCGCTAGTCGGTTCGGGCATCGCGCCGACATGGTTCGGCGCGATGCCCTGTCAGCGCCTTGCGACGTTCTGGTCGAAGCCGGTCTTGCTTCTCGTGTGGCGACCACTTTGTTGGCGCGCATGCGGGGTGCTGACAGAATGTTCAGGAGCCGGTTATCGGATAAATTGGGGTGAGGGTGCTCGGTAGAAGTGACGGTGTCCGTGTCGCAGAATCATACAGCGTCGAGGCCGTCAGGAGGACCACAAGGTGGATCCGATGGCAGGGAGAAGTTGGAATAGAGCCACCCCGGCCGATGACTTGCCGCGCGCCGCGCAGACATGGACGACCGAAGAACTTTGGAAGCGGCCATTGATCTTGCGTTGGTGCCAACGGCCGATGTGGGTCGGCAGCTGACATTCGCCGCTCAGTGTTGACCCGAACGGGGCGGCCGGCTGCATACAGCCATCGGAGCTTCCGCTAGAGAGATGGACATACGCAAGGGATCTCACGCTTCATGTTCCATACAAATTGTGATTACCCGTCCGGTAGCCGTCATGACCTTCGTCTCTTGCACGAAAGGGCGGCTGAAAACAAGGCGGGGAGGTGTCAGGAATTTTGTGTGCTGAGGTCGGTTAAAAATCTCAGCTGATGGCGGCGGTGAACCGCTCGCCGAACA